>JBBIVD010000051.1:0-7791 GCA_037439925.1 Candidatus Bathyarchaeota archaeon | reverse complement strand
CTCCACGATTCGTTTCGTAACGCCCATATGCGCATTAGCCGACGGCATATCCGTATTAACGGGAAACGAAGGGCTCAGAAAAAGACCTATGGAAAGTCTGCTTGAAGCTTTGAGGCAGTTGGGCGTCAAATGTTATTCAGCTCGAGGCGACGGGTATCCTCCTATAATCGTTTTCGGAGGGGGAATCAGGGGCGGTGAGGCTTCGCTTAGGGGCGACATCAGCTCCCAATTCGTTTCAGGCTTACTGTTCAGCACGCCTAAGGCAAGCGTCGACACGGAGATAACCCTTTCAACTCAGCTTGAGTCGAAGCCTTATGTCGCGATGACAATGGATGTTCTCCGCAAGCACGGCATTCAAGTTGAAGCTTCACCTGACTACGGGCGTTTTCTCGTTCCTCATGGGCAAGCCTATGAGCCTTTCAGCCACTTTATAGAGGGCGATTACTCTTCAGCGGCGTTTCTGTTAGCCGCGGCCTCCATCACTAATTCAGATGTGAAAGTGGTTAATCTTAGGAGAGAAAGCCTCCAGGGCGATAGGGTTATTGTCAGCATCCTTAAAGACATGGGCTCCAGAATTAACGTGGGCGAAGACTACGTGAAAGTTCAAGGCGTAGAAGGAAAGTTGAAAGGAACAAGCATCGATGTTCGTGACGTGCCCGATTTAGCGCCTGTCTGCATGGCTTTAGCTTCCTTCGCTGATGGCGAGACAGTCATCAGCGGAACGAGAAGACTGCGTTTTAAGGAGTCAGATCGAATAGCTTCTATGTCGAGCGAGTTGGCGAAGATGGGCGTTGAGATTATGGAATCGGGAGATAAGCTCGTGATTAGGGGGAAAGGCAGGCTTCACGGAGCCGAATTGGGCTCGCATAATGACCATAGAATCGCCATGGCTTGCGCAGTCGCTGCTTTAGGGGCTGACGGAACCACGGTGATTCATGGAATCGAATGCGTGAGCAAATCTTATCCGAATTTCGTAGAAGATTTACGTTCGTTAGGAGGAAAAATTCGTGTCAAGTAATTCCATTGGAAAAGCCTTCGTTTTGACTTGCTTCGGCGAAAGCCACGGCAAATGCGTAGGAGCCGTAATCGACGGATGTCCAGCGGGCTTACCCCTATCCGAAAAGGACATTCAGGTCGAGCTGGACAAAAGGAAACCAGGCGCTAGCAGCGTAACATCCGCTAGATGGGAGGAGGACAAAGCCGAAATCCTCTCAGGCATATTCAACGGCTTCACAACAGGGGCTCCAATATGCGTTATAGTGCGGAACAGAGACATCGACTCAAAACCCTACGAGCTGATTAAGGATAAGCCCCGCCCAGGACACGCAGACTATCCCGCCCGCTTGAGATACGGCGAATTCAACGATTACCGAGGCGGAGGACGCTTTTCAGGGCGGATAACGGTCGCCTACACTGTGGCTGGAGCCATAGCCAAAAAACTTTTGAAAACCATAAACGTCGAAGTCTTAGCCCACACCGTCCAGATAGGATCAGTGAAGCTTTCAAGGAAGGTCACCTACGAGGATATCCGCAAAAACGTTTACGAGAATTCTGTGCGGTGTGCCGATCCCGAAACGGCGAGCGCCATGGAAAACGAAATTCTTAAAGTTATGAGGGAGGGAGACAGCGTCGGCGGAATAGTGGAATGCGTAGCCCTAGGTGTTCCAGCGGGTTTAGGGAATCCAATATTCGACTCTCTAGACGCTGACCTCGCCAAAATATTGTTTAACATTCCAGCCGTTAAAGGAGTTGAGTTCGGAGCAGGCTTCCACGCAGCCTCGCTTAAGGGATCGGAAAACAACGACCAATTCACGATTAAAGAAGGTAAAGTTGTTACTTTAACGAACAATGCGGGAGGCATAATCGGCGGGCTTTCCACGGGCATGCCAATTGTAATAAGAATCGCCTTTAAGCCCACGCCTTCAATAGCCAAAAAACAGAAAACAGTTGACTTAGCCAAGAAGAGAGACGTTGAAATAGAGCTTTCTGGAAGGCACGATCCATGCATTGTCCCGCGGGCGGTTCCCGTAGTCGAAGCTTGTGTAGCGTTAGTCCTTGTTGATCATGCGATTCGATTGGGAATAATACCTGCGGTGTTGAAGTGAAATGGCTGTCAAAATAAGTATTTTTTACGATTTTCGTAATAAAAATCCGAAAACCTTAAATATTCTATTCACATCTTGCTCCCGAAAAGGCAAGGAAAATGAAAACATACATTAAAACGGTGGTCACCAATGTCAAAATTTGACTTAGAAGAGTTCGCCAGAACCGTTGACCGAATTAGGAGAAAGGCGATAAAGGAAAACAGGCTCCTAGATAATCCGTCCGATGAAGAGTTAAGACTACTCGTGGAAAAGGAGCCCGGCGTCAGGAAAACCATATATGGAAATTACGTTGCCGAAAGTGAACCTACTTCTAGGTCGGCGCCGTTCACTAAGAATAGCGTCGACCATCCTTTCGGCGAAGAAGAACTGAAGCTTCTAGCCCAATGCGAAAAGGTCCTGGCTAAAGAAAGACTGATTTCTATTGACAGGATTGTGGGCAATGAAAAAAGTGAAACAGTGGTTAGGTTAATTGTTCCTGAACGTTTTGCTCATGTCGCCTATGGTGGAAAGAACTTATTTATACCCGTAAAAGGGAAGGTTAAGGAGCCGACGTACCAAATCGTTTTTTTCGCCGATGAAGCTTTCGAATCCAATAAATCGAAGCCACTTCCACAAAAAGACATAACCATAAGATTGGCTATGCTGGAAGACGGAAGGGTCATTAAAATAGTTAGGAACAGCAACTACATAGGCGAATATAAAAAAGGAGTTTTCGCATCAGAGGACTGGAACGCCAAAACTAGAAGAGGCGGAATTTTCCTCCACGCTGGCTGCCGAGAAGACTATCTTCAATCAGTCCACGGAGACTACAGAACCGTTCGGACTCTGCTTATGGCTTTATCCGCCAACGGAAAGACAACATTAACTTGTAGGATTCTGGCGAGAAAAGGAAAGGAAAAATCTTGGTTAATACAGGACGACGGCGGAACTCTTATGCCCGACGGCTCCTTTCACGGCTTCGAAGCTGGAGGGGTATTCGTTAAAACTGAAAGCGTAAACCCTGGAGAACAAATCGAAATATACTACGGCTTACTAAAACCAGGAACGGTCGCCGAGAACGTCTATGTAACCGAAGACGGCGACTTCGACTTCTACAATTTCGAAAGAACATCAAACGGCAGAGCAGTTATTAAGAGAAAAGATTTTATGCACGCCGCACCCTACATAAGTGTTCCCCGAATTGACAACATAATCCTCATAACCAGAGGACCAATCATTCCAGCAATATCAAAGCTAACTTTAGAAGAGGCAGTGGCCCTAATGATTGACGGAAGGGCCATGGAATCCTCGGCTGGCGACCCAACTCAAGCGGGGAGAATTAGAAGCCAATTCTTTTACGATCCTTTTGTAGCTGGTGACAGAGCTGATCACGCGAATAAATGTTACGAGATTTTGAAGGGGCTTCCCCACATCAATTACTACTTAATTAATACCGGAGGAATCGGAGAAGGCCCACGTTACAAGGAAATAAGGTTAGAATATACGTTGGCAATTTTAGACTCTCTTTTCCGCGGAGGTCTCGACGACCCCGAGGATTGGATAGACTCCCCCACCGGCTTTAAGGTGCCAAAGGCAGTGAGGATGGTAGATGATATCTATTTCCGTCCGGAGATGCTTTATTCTGGAGATGAATTTGAAAAAAGGCAAAGGGAACTTAATAAAATTAGGCGAGAAGCCGTTGAAAAACTGGGCAGCAAACTGCATCCCGACATAAGGAAGGTTTTTAGTGAGGCTAAAGATTAGCTGAAGTCCGAACCCAATTGCTTTCTGAATATCTCTCAGAAGCGGTGATGAAATGAAATATCTACTAGTGGTCGGAGATGGAATGTCCGATTATCCAGTTGACGCCCTAAATGGGAAAACTCCCTTGCAGGTCGCCGACAAACCGAACATGGATGAAATTGCGGCTAAGGGGCGAAGCGGAATACTGAGAACAATTCCTGAGGATATGGAGCCTGGCTCCGACATTGCAAACCTTTCAATTTTAGGGTATAGTCCCAAAAAATTCTACACGGGTAGAGGACCCCTCGAAGCCGCCAGCAGAGGAATCCCTTTAGGCGAGGATGCCGTAGCCTTCAGATGCAACCTAATTACAGAGAGGAATGGCATTTTAGTTGATTATTCTGCGGATCACATAACGAACGACGAAGCCGAGGAACTGATGAATTACGTGAAGAAAAACCTTGGAAAACCAGGCGAAATTGATTTCTACGTCGGCGTCAGCTATAGGCACCTTTTAATTCTGAAGGGAGAAAAGTATTCCGACGAAGTCCTGTGCACGCCGCCCCATGATGTTGTTGGCGCCAAAATATCCGATGTTCTGCCTAAAGCTAAAAGCAAGGCATCTGAGCCCGTTGCCGCAATGCTGAAAAAAATGATTTTGGATTCGAAGAGGCTCCTAGATGGGCATCCTGTAAACGCCAATAGAATCGCTAATGGTAAGAAGCCTGGAAACATGATTTGGCCTTGGGGGCAGGGCAGAAAACCGAATATGCCGACATTGCAGAAGAGATATGGCATAAGCGGAGCGGTGATTTCGGCTGTTGATTTGATTAAGGGCATAGGCGCATATGCTGGCATGGAAATCGTTAATGTTCCTGGAGCCACGGGGTTCTACGACACAAATTATGAGGGGAAAGCCGATTATGCGCTCAGAGCCCTAGAAAAACATGACATGGTCTTTGTCCATGTGGAGGCTCCGGACGAAGCTGGTCACAGCGGAGACCCCCTACAAAAAATTAAGTGCATAGAGGATTTGGATAAAAGGCTGATTGGAAGACTTTTAGACGGCTTGAATCAAGAATGTGCAATCGCCGTTTTGCCCGACCACGCTACGCCGATAAGCGTTAGAACGCATACGAATGACCCTGTTCCGTTCGCAATCTGCTCTCCTTTAGTTAAGCCCGATGGGATAAAAAGATTCGACGAAGTATCAGCGAAAAGGGGTGGCTTCGGATTTTTAGAAGGAGAGGAACTAATGCCGCTTTTCGTAAGAGGGCTAGATAAACATTAAAATATGAACATAGCGAATTGTAGTTACAAATTTGCGAAATGAAAAGAAGTTTAGGAGAACAAAATTAATGCGGGAAAGCTTCTTTGAACTCGCCCTAAAACTCGTTGAGGCAAGCATGGCGCATGAAAAGTATAGGGGTGAAGAATGCATCAACCTCATAGCCAGCGAGGGGCTGAAGTCTCCAGCAGTTAAAGAAATGCTTAGCTTATGCCAAGACTTAGAGTGCAGATACGCCGAGGGTGAAAACGACTTAGAGGGACACGTTGAGCGCAGGCATTACCAAGGTCAAAAGTATATAACTGAAATTGAGAACCACGCAACTGATTTAATTAAGAATTTATTCGGCTGCAATTGGGCTGATTTAAGGCTTGTTTCTGGCACGCACGCAAACTTGGCTACGTTTAAGGGTCTTTCCATGGCGACGAAAAACCAGAGAATGGTCGTTGCGCCAATCAGCTGTGGAGCCCACATTTCCCACGACTACACTGGCTTAGCTGGAAAAGTCGTGGGACTAGAAACCATAGACCACGCCTACGACATAAACGAAATGAACATCGACCCGGACAAATCCGCTATAATTATAAGAGCCACGAAACCAGGCATAGTGACTTTCGGCGGAAGCCTATTCCTATTTCCCCACCCAGTAAAGGAGCTGAGCGAAGTTGCCAAGGAGGTCGGAGCCTACGTTGCCTACGATGCCGCCCATGTTTTAGGCTTAATAGCCGGTGGACAATTTCAAGACCCCCTTAGGGAGGGTGTGGACTTCGTAACAGCTTCGACGCATAAAACTTTTCCAGGTCCCCAAGGCGGCTTAGTTCTCGCCAATTCAGAGGATCAAAGAACCGAAAAGGCGATAAAAAGCGTTCAACGCGCAATTTTTCCACTCACAACCTCAAACACTCATCTCGGAAGGTTGCCCGCAACGGCTATAGCCGCATTGGAAATGAAGGTTTTCGGCGCAGCCCTAGCGAAGCAAACGATAAAAAATGCTCAAGTTGCGGCTCAATGCTTGTTTGAAAACGGCATAAAGGTGCTGGGAGAAAGTAAGGGCTTTACGAAATCGCATCAAATTGCCCTAGACGTTCGTGCGAACGGCGGAGGTAAAGAAATCGCCGAACGCCTTGAAGAGGCAAACATAATTGTTAATAAAAACTTGCTGCCGTACGACGACCCGAACGATAAGGAAAATCCCTCAGGAATCAGAATAGGCTTTCAGGACGTGACAAGAAGGGGATTCAAGGAAAGCGATATTAAGTATCTGTGTGACCTAATGATAAGCGTTATTAAAGGTAAAAAGGCGCCAGCTAAGGTTAGAGAGGATGCGATTGCTTTACGACAGAAGTTCACGAGAATTGAGTATGGATTCCAAAGCGTTGAGGAAGCAGTGGAATATGCAAGGAAAAACGTCTGACTTTATTTCACTCGCCCTTTAGGAGGAAAGACTTCCTTAAGTTTCTTTTCTGGGGCGCCTAGGCAGTAGAGTATGCCCGTTAGGTTTTCCTTGGTTATCACGCCGTCAGCTACCTTTTTGAGAACGTCTTTAGGATTAATGGCTATGCCTAAACCAGAATTTCTAAGCATGAAGCGGTCGTTGGCGCCGTCGCCCACAGCCACTATTTCCTCCTTCAACAGGTTTTCTTTTTTGGCAATTTCGCCGATTAACTCGCCTTTACGCCTTTCATCGATTATTGGCTCTTCTAGTTCGCCTGTAAGCTTTCCGTCCTTAATTACGAGCTTGTTGGAATAAGCATAGTCAATGCCGAGCCTCTCCTTAATTCTGTCAACGAAGTATGAGAAGCCGCCCGAAATCAAGGCGGTTTTGTAGCCCAACGCTTTAAGCGTACTAATCAGTTCTTCGGCGCCAGGCGAGATTTCCAAGTTTTCGGCTATTGCTTCAAGAGTATCGACGCTTAAGCCCTTCAGCAGTTTCGCCCGCTCCTTAAGGGCTTGCTTAAAATCGAACTCGCCGCTCATCGCCTTAGCCGTGATTTCCTTTACTTTTTCGCCTACTCCAGCGGCTTCAGCGAGTTTATCAATTATTTCCACATCGATAAGTGTGCTGTCAACGTCGAAAACTATGAGTCTCTTCGGCCTTTGGAAAACGTCCTCTGTTTGAACCACTACGTCTTGACCAACTTCGCTGCACGCGGCTTCGAGTCCAGACCTAAAATCCTCGAGACTTAATGAAACGTCGCTTATGTCACTTGTTATTTCCATAATGTTTAGTTCCCCGTAAGCGATCATCCTTATCCTCTCTATGTTCGCTTTTTTCTCAGACAGAAATTTTGAAATTCTTGCGACTATGCCCGGCCTGTCCTTTCCGATGGTCGTTAACAGAGCGAGTTTCTTCTCGCCCTTAAGCCGCCCAGCAACATAAGGTTCCATATTCACTTCTAAGCCTATACTGCTTCCAATTTCGAGTAGACGAGCCTTAAGGGCTTCAACGGGCATGGTAACGGCGCGACAATCCACTATCATGAAAATGGCGAAAAGTCCCCTCATGCTGAAGGCTTCGATGTCAACGATATTCGCGTTTGCACGGGCAATGGCGCCAGTTATCTCCGCAATTAATCCAGGCTTATCTTTTCCCGTAGCCGTAATCACGGCAAAGTCCATAACCATAATAAACACTCACATTATGTTTTGAGGCCATGCCTTCCCCTAAGCCCAGAA
>JBBIVD010000050.1:3188-7841 GCA_037439925.1 Candidatus Bathyarchaeota archaeon | reverse complement strand
CAGCGTTCCCTTCAAGACGGGGATGATAACCGCTCCAGCTTCATCAGCATTCTTCACGAGTTGTACAGCCTTCTCAGTTATTTTCGCAGGAGTCAAGCCTGTGTAATCGTAGTCCAAAACAATGAAGCGCCTAGGCGAGTCAAGTTTAATGCGGTTAAGCTTCGGAACGCCTTTTCCGTTAACTTCAACATGGTAAAAACCCTTCTCAATTTCGGCGTCGTCGCTTTTCACGGTTTCTGTGCAGCCGCTATAAACAAGAAGCCCATTGTGGAGCCTACCTCTGCTTGGTATATGTATGTGTCCGCCAGCGTAGTAATTGAAGCCTTTAGGCAGAAGCTCAGGAGTAGCTTCAGCCTCCATGCCTGGTGGTTTCACGTCTGGAATGTCTAAAGCCATGTGGAAAAGGAAGATGTTAAAAAGGAACGAATCGGGTGTGGGCTTCTTTTCCTCCAGAAAGGCTGGAAGCTGCTCCTCGGTTCCCCGCCTAGTTCGAAAGTTTGGGACGCCATAAACGTAACAGCTTTCGTTTCGCCAGCACGCTCCCTCATGGCGAGGCAGATAATAGATTAAGCCAGCGCTGTCCAGCGGGTTCAGAATGGTGCCTGTCATCACGTTTGGCGCAGAGTCATGGGAGCCGTCTACCGCGAGCACGGTTATTCCAGCGTCCTTAAGCCTTCTGAAATTTTTTATGGCTGACTCCAAGGTGACGTTAGACGGGCGGGCTTGCTGAAACAAGTCTCCGGCGATAAGCATAAAATCGGGCTTCAATTCAAGGGTTTTGTCCACCACTTCTTGAAAGGCTCTGTTAAAGTCTTCTCTGCGAGCTTCTAAATTGTACTGCGCATAGCCCAAATGAAGGTCGGCTACGTGAACAAAGCTGAAAGGCTTCAACTAGTTTTTCCCTCTTCAATAAGATGAAAAGCAGTTAAAATAAGCCTTCCTTGATTCTACTTAAACCTGCGTTCTTTATCTATAATTTTTCCCTATAGGGTTTATTCTGCTCGTTTTCCTTTCATTTTTTATGTACTCGTCCTCTCCAAATGGGTGTCCCCCAAATTCATGGCGGAGAAGCGCAACCGCCCTTGGTGAAACATTGAGTTTGTCTCTTGATTTGAAGAGTTCAAGTACGGATATGGTGATAACGGGGATTGCTAACTCTTTTTGAATAGCCTCTTCGACGAGCCAGTTTACTTCTCCTGTATCTTCTACGTAAGCAGGGATGTTCATGATATCGCCTTGTTCTCTCAAGCCTTTTTCCATGAGTTCTATGAGCCATCCTCGTATAACAGACCCGTGGGACCAATTCCTAAAAATTTTTTGTAAGTCAAGATTGAACTCGCTATTTTTTAGAAGAGACATTCCTTCACCGATTGACTGCAGCATGCCGAATTCTATGCCATTGTGGACAAGCTTTACGAAATGTCCGCTTCCAGGTTCGCCAGTGTGCAAAAAGCGTCCTTTTACTGCCAGTTTTTTAAGTATGGGTTCAACTTTTTTCACAGCTTCGGATTTTCCTCCTATCATGAAGCAAACTCCTTTCCGAGCCCCTTCCACCCCTCCACTTGTTCCACAGTCAAGAAAGTAAATGCCCTTAGAAGATAAGTCTTTTTCCCTTCTTATTGAGTCCCTAAAGAATGAATTGCCTCCGTCGATGATGATGTCTCCTTTTGTAAGAAGAGGAACGAGCAGATTTAAAACATTGTCTATTGTTGGTCCTGCTGGCAAAGAAAGGAAAATTATTCTAGGCGGTTTCAATAAAGACACAAAGGTTTTAACATCGGTAACAACTTTAACCCCAATCTAGTAAGTTCAGGCTTTTCGCTTCTCGCCATTCCAACAACTTTTATGTTTTTCTCTATGGCTTGTAAGGCTAAGTTGCCTCCAATTTTTCCCAAACCAATCATTCCTAGTCGCTGAATTTTCTCCTCTCCTCTTTTCCTCTTTGTCATTGTTTTCACCCAACCCTTTTAGTTAGCATAGCCATTTTTAAGCATAAAAGAGAAGTAGGAGTAACGCTGTTGGAGGCTGGAGCTTGAGACGAAAATATCCTCATCAACCCGTTGTTAGCGTTGGAGCCGTAATAATCCATGAAGGCAATATTCTTCTCGTGAAAAGGGGAGTTGAGCCTGGAAGGGACATGTGGTCTATCCCAGGAGGAGCCGTGGAGCTGGGAGAAAGGGTTGAAGATGCGCTTATTAGAGAAGTAATGGAAGAATGCGGCTTAGAAGTTGAGGTTGATGGAATTCTGGACGTGGTTGACAACATCATCCTAAATAGTCAGAAGAAAATTAAGTTTCACTACGTTATATTAAATTTTCTCGTTCAACTCAAGGGCGGGACTCTAAAACCCGCTGACGATGTGGCGGACGCTCGATGGGTTTCGCTCGGGGAAGCAGAAAACTATGATTTAACTCTTTCGTTCCGCTCATTCTTCAGGAAGCATAAAGACGAATTGGAAAAACTCGAGGTAAAGGCTTACTAGAATTTATGTGCCGATAGTTTTAAATATAAGGTCGTATATTTTACGTAGTAAGTGAACAGTTTAAATTACGTAGGAAATCTACAATGAAATACAGAATCGTTGTTGATAGACCCTTCGGCAGAATTGAGCTCGAAGCTGAGTCGCTGGAAGAAATCCTAAAGCAACTGCAATCTTTTCCTGAGTGGATGACCGTGATCGATGAGTCGATTATAAAGAGGTCTCTAGCGCCTGAACCCAAAGACGAGCTTAGGGGAATAGTCGAATTCACGGTAGACGGGCCAGCCATAATTGTTCCCATGGAAAAAATTAATTCCAAGGAGGCTATCGGCTTGCTCTTATATGCTTCTGGTTCCGACGGTTTGGAGCCGAAGGAAATCAGTCGTTTGCTTTCTTTAAGCGGCTTAGGCATGGCCGGTTATGCGGCTAGAATGAGCGAGATGAAGCGGGAGGCCCTCATCCTTAGAGAAGGAGACAGATATAGGCTTTCGGTTAGGGGGCGAAGTTGGGTTGAAGAGGTTGTATCAAGACTACGAGCATAAAGAAGGATTCTCTGGCGGAAGCGAAAAGCCGAAGCTGAAGGTCGCCATTAAGTACGGATCGCTGGAATCCACTTGCGAAGGCTCCGCAGACGAAGTTTTGAAGTTCGTTTTCCGATTCATAAGGGACGTTTACCCCGACTACGAAATCGTCAGCGGACTAACTCTTTCAGTGGACCTAGAAGAATTACTTAGAAGGCTGAAGGGCGTCGTATCGTTCCTTCCCAAAGGGCGGCCCGTCATATTAAAGCCTATCAGCAGGCTAACGGACAGTGACCTAATTCTTACCTATTTAGTTGCAGCCTACGCGGGAAACCAAATGGGCATGGCTGAGAAGGGAAGTCTCTCCATGGCGGAGTTGCTGGAAAAAACGGGAAAATCCGCAGGCACAATAGCGGGACGCCTAAGCGAATTGGCTGGCAACATGTATGTGGACAGAGTTGGGAGAGGCGAATATAAGGTAACTGAATACGGCGTAAAAAAGTTCATGGAGGACATTTTACCCATTTTGGAGGGAGCAAAATGAACATAGAAGAGGAGATTTCTGTCACTATTAATTGCCAAGGCTTTAAGGAGACAGTTGTCGGCAAAACGCCTGAAGAAGTGTTTCGCGGCGTGGCGAAAGTCCTCGGTCAGCATTTTCCCCTTTACAGGCTTGTTTCTGGGCTTGTGTTTAAGGCGGATTACGTTCATCTTTTCAGCGAGCTCGAAGGGTTAGTGACCTTCTTTTCTGAAGGCGATTTCGTCCTAGAATTCGGTCCAGAAGTTTCAGACTTTGACACAGTTTTAATTTGCCTAATATGCGCCTACGCTGGCTACGAATTGAATCTCCGCGAAAAAAACTCCATGACAATAAACGAGACCTACAACGTGATAAAAGCTTCTGAACTGGAATATTCTAGGAAAACTGTGAACAACAGGCTCGGCGACCTGGCTAAAATGAACTTAGCCAAGCGAGTAGGCAAAGGAGAATACAGAGTAACTGAACTCGGAATAAAGCATTTCCTAGAAAAATCCCTGCAAACAATTAAGGAGAAGCAATAAAATGAGAGCCATTAAAGGCAGGAGGGGTGCGGCGGGTCGCTAATTCGGAATCCCGGCATTAGCGATAAACCGCTCTAGGGGGTCTTTAGCGGATGTTAGCCCACCGCACCAAAAATAAAAGAGAGCCCGATTCCTTAATAAGCAATTTGCTAAGGGAACGAACAACCACTTATCCTCATTTATGCTTAGCCCTAAGAAACCTAATCTTAGATGAAGTCTCAAAGGATGTGCAAGAAGACCTTTTAAGACTACCGCAAGTGGTCTCAGCCGTAAAAGAAAGGATTACAATTCAATCCGTAGACCGCCAAATAGCCTATAGCAGTGTCGCAGGAGTTGACGCTGGTAGCCAACGAGTACCCCTAGCCTCAAGGTGGTTCGCAGTCATAGCCGCCCTAGTTTATCAATTGCCAAACGCCGAAAGATACTTTATGAAACCTGAGCCAATTAAACTTCCTTACAGTTTTTCAAGCGAGAAATTCCACGAAATCGTCAGCCTTAGGCGTGAAGCCAAGCTCTTCGAAACCTCAGCTAGCTTCCTAATGAACCGTGGATCAGCCGCCGACTTAGTGCTCGTTGACGGACCCCTAGCCT
>JBBIVD010000050.1:0-3174 GCA_037439925.1 Candidatus Bathyarchaeota archaeon | reverse complement strand
CAACTGGTGGGCTAACAAGGGCGAGAGGCAGGATCGTTCCGCTTTGGTTTCCTCTATAAATTTGCTGCTAAACCTCTGTGCCGAGAAAGGCGTATCCGTTGCTGGCGTAGTGAAAAGGGCGAATGCCAGATACCTAATTAACTATCTTGGATTAAGGCAGATGACCAGCCTATCCGATGCCTTTGTTCTCCTTCAAATTTTGAAGCCTGGGGAGAGAACCGAAATTTTTTCTCCAAAGGAAGCTCTGAAAAGGACGATGAGAGCCGCTCCCTTCATGGACCAAATCGACCATCCAATATATTCATTTTATTTACGCTCATCTTCCAATAATTTGTCTCCGCCGATTAGAGTCGACATACCCGAGTTCATGTTGGACTCCGTGGACGCCTTGGCTGGCTACTGCTACTCTACAGCCGTGCACGACGGGGTTCCCCTTCCAATAGTGAAGGCTGACGAAGAGGTTCGAGTTACCAAAAATTTTGTGGATGAAATCTATTCCGAATTAATTCCCAGACTTGAAAGCCGCTTCGGCGCCTCATCTTTAGCCGCTAGAGAATGGAGGCGATTTGAATGAGGTTAGGACACACGTTCAGCGTGTCTGGCGACTACTGTTCCACACGCATAACCATAATCCTTGAAAAGAACAGTGAAGTTGCTGAGGGCGACCTAGTTTACGTGGAGCATCCGAAAAACGGTCTGCCTGTGGTATACCAGATTACTAAGATATATTCGCATAAGGAAACCAGGGACTACGAGGAAGCCCTACTCAAGGAAGGGAACGTCATAAGAGACGATGAAAGAACAACGGTGAGGGCTGAAGCCTACCAGTGGGGCTGGATGGACGGCGATGCTATTAGACCCTTGAGGCATCCCTTACCGCCCAACGCATCCGTCTTCAAGGCGGAGCCGAACATAATTGAAGAGTTCACTAAGCCTTCTTCAAGTTGGAAAGTCATGCTGGGCACGGATCCGAGCAGCGGCTTAGAAGTTGAACTCGACTTATACTATTTGATTAGGCAATGTTGCCTCATATGCGGAGCCGTGGGCACTGGGAAAACAACGACCGCCATTTCCATGATAGCCAGAGCCGCCCAAGCTGAGCCGCCTGTTAAGTTCTTGATCGTGGACAAGGACGGCGAATACCTCAGCCTCCAAAGCCTCTTCAAAGACAAGGTAATTAGGGTTCCGTGGCTTTCCTTCTTCCGATCTGACGAAATATATCCAGAAGACATTATAGGCGAATTCGGATGGCAAAAAAGCTGGTGGACATCCAAAATTCTGATTAAGGCTTTAGGCTATCTTAGGAACGCTGGACAGCCCCTAGTTAAGCGAAGCTTAATTGAAGCTGTGGAAATGGTTTCAGACCAGAGCGTAGGCTTTAGGAAGTCTGAAGCCGAGTTCGACAGCTACAAAAGGCAGGTAATCGAAGCCATAAAGTTTTCAGGAATGATTCCCAACGAGCACGTTAACGCCTTAGACCCTGTTAACCTCCTAAACCAGTATCGAATAGTCGTTATGGACTTGTCCCAGGGACCCAACGGATGGGCGAAAAAACACGTAGTACTAACCCAAGTTTTAACAAAAATCTTCCACGAAGCTCTAGAAAACTCGCATTTCGGCTGCGTCATAGTCCTCGAAGAAGCCATGTATTACGCGCCGCAGTGGACCCAGTTCTCCATAGGAGACAACGACAGCCGAAGCAAACTCCTCTCCATAGTAAAGGAAATAGCCACAAACGGAGGGAGAAACGGCATAGGACTATGGATCGTAACCCAGCGCCTAGCCACAGTCGACAAAACCATTGTAACCCAATGCGCCAATAACATTATTTCCCACGCATTAGAGGACATCGATAAAAGAAGGCTGGAGGAAGTTGTTGGAGAAAACTTCGTAGAACTTTTAGGGTCGCTACCGCAAGGAGAAGCCATCGTGAAAGGAACAGCCCTAAAATGCAAATTCCCAATATGGGTTAAAGTAAAACCAGAGCTTAGACCTGCTTCAGCTAAATCGCCGCCAATGCTGAGATTCCAAATGATGGCGACGAAGGAGAAGCTGCTAGAACACGAAATCCTTGTCAAACAAAGGTGAGTTAACAAAAACATGAGCTTCCTTTCTAATTCTTTAGAGCACATATGCTTATTTGACGTAGTTTCGGGCGGTCCAATTTGGCATCATTTTAAATGGTTAAATAATGCGTGCATTTAACAGAGTTAGGTAAGGTGACGGCGACCGTGGGATTTAACGAAAGAAGGGCGAAGGAGATTGAGGAAAGGTGGACTGCTGCCCGAAACTTCGAGGAGCCCGACAGAGTGCCCATTCTCATAAGCGTAGGAGCACCTTTCTTCTGCACTGTTTTGGGCTACACTCTCAAGGACTACTATCGGAACTTAGATATATGCCGTAAGGTTCAGCTTGAAGGATCGAAGTGGGCCTACGAAAACTTGGGAGACGACAGGGTTGATTACAAGCGAAGCCTTGATCAAACTTATCCCGATATAGGGGCTACTGAAGAAGGTATTATCTGGGACTGCGAAATACGCCTTCCAACAGATGAAAGCCCGTGGCAAGCTCCGTGGATTGTCCCTAAATTTACCACACCAGAAGAAATTGAGAAGCTCGAAGTTCCTGATCCAAAAGAATGCGTCAAACGCCTAGAAAAACATTTTTTAAGAGCATTCGGAGTGGAGATCAAGCCCAATACCCTGCCTGAAATCCATCCGCCTTTCTCCGCAGCGGGCTCCTTAGTGGGCACACAGAGACTTTACATCTATATTTACAAATATCCAGACCTTATGCACAGGCTATTTGAAAAACTTCTGAAAAGCTTCTTTGTTATAAGGGATTTTAACTACGACCAAACGGGATCCGAACCTAAAGGTGTAATTCTTCGCGACGATCATGCAGGCTTCCTGTCTGAGGCAATGTACCGTAAATTCGTCTTACCCTACAACAAGCGGATTTATGAAAGATACGGAAAGGAGGGGCGATTTATGCATATGGACACCCAAACTGATCACATAGCCCACATCCTGAGAGACGAGTACAAGCTGAACGAGTTAGACGTCGGGTCTGCGGACAACACTGACATCGCCAAGATAAAAGAAGCCTTCGACGGAAAGGTTTTCTTCAACGGAAACATGCCATCCAGAATTCTAGTAGCCGGAAGTTATCAAC
>JBBIVD010000049.1:2973-7866 GCA_037439925.1 Candidatus Bathyarchaeota archaeon | reverse complement strand
TGGGTGAAGCTTTTAACCCGGTGGTCACGGGTTCAATTCCCGTCGGGCCCGCCATTCACAGTTTTGATTTGCTTTCTATTTGCTTGTTGACCGTCCATACGGGATGGATCATTCTTTTTAGAAAAATTTTTTGTGTTTGTTGAAAGGGATTAGGAGTAGGCTTGATTTGTTAGTTTAAATGAAAAATTTAAGTAGAGCCGTGTTTCTTTATCAAACTCGGCGCACCTGTGCCCTGGTAGTATAGTCCGGCCTAGTATAGGCGGCTGTCGCCCGCCCGACATTGCAGAGCATACCGCTGTGCAACGGGTTCCGGGTTCAAATCCCGGCCAGGGCGCCAATATTTTCACTTAATTAAGCTTATTTTGTTGCAGAAAGGGCAGCTAAGGTTTTTAAGGTTCGCTGGTAGTTTAACGCTAAAATTCGAAATTCGTTATTCGCTGATTCTTAGAATTTTTACGTCGTAGGGTTGAAGGTTAACGATGATCTTTGAAAGCATTTTTCCAGTGAGCTTTTCCGCTTTCCTTTCCATTAGCTCAGTGACGTGATATTCCATGTCTGGTTTAATTCCGAGTTTTTCGACTTGCACTTTAACGGTTGCTTCCCTAGATACCTTAGAATTATTTACTATGAAAATTACGTGTTTTCCATCCCCCCTATAAATGCTGGTCAGTACGTCAGGGGCGGACGCCTCAGCGTAATAGGGGATTCCCAAGGCTTCTGCGGCTAGCTCTAAGGCTTCTGGGCTCGGTTCGAAACCCATCGTTAAAATGCTTCCTTTACCAACCTTTCTATGATAGCCCGCCGTGTAGACGGCTCCTGCCTGTAGGTTTTCCAGCAAATAGTTTTCCTCGAGGAAAGGTTTCGCTTCCTCCCTTCTGATAGTTACGGCTTCAGCTTCAGGCACTTCGTAGGTCCAGAACCTCGCTAGGTAAATCGTCCTTTTCAAACCCCTTAAGCTCATTTCATAGCGTTCAGCCCACCCCGCATCCTTAGAGGAATTGGGCAGCGGGGCTACGTCGAGGAAAGTGTTAATTTCTGTTCCGTCCACATCCTCTACTGGTGGACCCACGAAGAAGAGGAGTGTTCCGCCTTTTTCCACGAAGTTCATCAGCCTTTCTTGATCTCGTTTAAGCATGAAGTCGGCTCCAGCGTAAATTAGAAGCTTAGTTTCGCAGTCCTTCTCGGTCCAAGGGTCATAGAACTCATAATCGATGTCAGCCCGATATAGGGAATCTTGTATCGCGGGCCAATTTCAAGCTTCAATCAGTTTATGAGGTCTGTAAGCCAAGACGGATACTTCGCAAAGCCTTTCAATCGAAGAAGGATCAAGCTCATCGAAAATTCTGGTTATTTCTTTCATCCACGAGTAAACGTCTAGGTGCACTCTTCCCCACTCGTTTATCGGGGACATCATCCAGTTTTCCCTATCCCCAAGCATGTAGTAGTTCCAACCCTTTATCCCATGGGCTAAAGCGAGCAAGTCCTTAAACCTATAATGTTGAGGACCTAATGTTCCTATTCGATAATGGTAGCCGTACCATATGCCGCACTCGAATTCAGCTATGTAGGGAAACTTCAAGGTCGCCTCAGCGTATTTCATGATCTCAGCGTAGTGATTAAATCCGTCTTCCAGCATGTTCCGAGGGTAAATATCAATGCCAACCAAATCCGCGATTTTCTGGAGTTCATGGAAGTTTTGGGGTGTGTATATGGCGTAAGTGTTGAGGTATATGGGAACTTCGATTCCACTGGCCTTATACATGGATATGATTCCCTTAGCGACCTCACAAACATACCACTCTAAGAAAAGCTTATAGTCGAGACTTCTCCTGCGGTTTCCAACCTTATTAGAGGCAACTTCAAATGCCTTTACATCCTCAAAACTTCTGTAGCGAGTTTTCCAAGCATCGTTTAACTTACTGATGCTTTTATAGATATCCCTAAGGTACTGCTGAAACGGACCCTTTCCTCCATTTAAACCCAGCTGGTCCCGATAGGACATAGGCCATGGATCGATTTCGTTATCCGCCTGTAACATGATGATCCTTCCTCCACGGGTCACCTGATGGGGCGCAATGATCTTTGAAACAGCTTTAACATAGGGCTCAGCCGCCTTCATGAAATCCTTAGAGAGCCTGTGATGTCTCACCGCATATTCGGGCGGCCCACAATGAAGCCACTCAGAATAAATGTATGGACCAGGCCTTATGATCACGTATAGACCCTTCTGCTCGCAGAGGATAAGGAAACCCTCTAAATCCCTTTGAGGGTCTGTCTTTCCCTTAAAATCGTATTTTCCCGGCTTAAGCTCATGATAGTTCCAAGGCACATAGGTTGCGACGATCTTGAAACCCGCTTCGATTATCCTGTCTAGGCATTTGCTCCAGTTGGCTTTATTCACTCTCCAGTAATGGAACTCTCCGCTGAGGAGAGGAAGCTTCTTCCCATCGATGAATAACCCTTCCGCATTCACTTCAACTTTAACCATTCTGTCTTCCCCATTTAGAGGAAACCTTGGAGAGCAAATTACCATACAGATGAAATTTAAGTCCTTCGGTCATTTGCCGACAAAAGCTTAGTGATAAACTGAACAATGTCTATAACATCGAATAAGAATGCGAGGAGAATTGAAAGGTAAAGTTTATTAGCATGCTCCATTGTTTTAGGTTGTTAGCTTCCCAGAATGGCTGGAAAGCAGCCTATGGAGGCCCGGTTTTTCGGGTTGGATGACTGTTGGCTGCGGAGGGAAACTTTCAAGTTTGGAGAAAAAGCTAACCTGCGGGTGCCTGAAGGATAATAAATGCGATTACGGGGGTGTTGAGTAAGTTTGGAAATTTCGCACTCTGACCTTTTTGTTCTGCAGAAAGCCTTCTTTGAGGAAAAAGGCCTAGTTAGGCAGCATTTGGACTCTTACAATGAATTTATTGATCGCGTTCTTCAAGAAGTCATAGATGAAGTCGGCGAAATAGAAATTGAGGTTCCTGAAAGCCCATATAAGATAAAGCTCGGCCGCGTTTGGATTCTCGACCCCGTATCCAAAATTAACGGGCCGTACGTCACCGAAGTTGACGGCACGAAACACGAAATCTATCCTTTAGAAGCACGTTTCCGAAGCCTAACCTATGCTGCGCCGCTTTCCATCGAAATGACTCCAATAATCGATGGCAGAGAACAAGAACTTGAACTCGTTTCAATAGGAGACCTTCCAGTAATGCTCAAATCTAAGCTCTGCTTGCTTTCTCAACTGCCAGCCGAAGAGCTAATCAAGTACGGAGAGGACCCAAACGACCCTGGCGGCTATTTCATAGTTAACGGCTCCGAAAGGGTAATCGTCGCTATGGAGGACCTAGCTCCAAATCACATATTGGTAGATATTGACACGCGGGGAGCCAGACCCGTTTACCAAGCTAAAGTTTTTTCAACAACCGTTGGCTTCAGGGCACGAATACAGTTGCGCCTAAAGTCAGATGGCGCCATATACGTTTCGATGCCTGGTGTCCCCACCGAAGTACCCTTCGTAATCCTAATGCGAGCCCTAGGCTTAGAGTCTGACAAAGACATCGCCGAAGCGGTTTCCCCGGAAAAAACCATACAGAGCCAGCTTGAACCTTCCTTCGAGAAGGCTACGGGCGTAGACACGGTTGAGGATGCTATAATGTTTATAGGGAATCGCGTAGCACATGGGCAAGTGGAAGAATATAGACGCCAAAGAGCCGAAAGCATCCTAGACCGGAATTTTCTCCCTCACGTGGGCCGCACCACTCAAAACCGTCGAGAAAAGGCATTCTTCCTCGGTGAGATGGCTTGCCGCACCATTGAGCTGAAACTTGGAAGGCGAAACCCCGATGACAAGGATCACTTCAAAAATAAACGCTTAAAGTTAGCCGGACCCCTACTCGCCGACCTATTCAGAGTAGCCTTCAGGAACTTATGCCGAGACGTAAAGTATCAGCTTGAGCAGATGGGCGTAAAAAGGCATAGGATCACCGTTTCCGCCGCCGTCCGCCCAGGAATAGTTGCCGACCGCCTAAAACACGCCCTTGCAACGGGAAATTGGGGAAGAGGACGAGTCGGAATTACACAGCTTCTGGATCGAACCAACCACATTTCAACTCTTAGTCACCTACGGAGATTACAGTCTCCGCTTAGTCGAAGTCAACCTAACTTCGAGGCGCGAGACCTCCATCCAACCCATTGGGGAAGACTCTGCCCAAACGAAACACCCGAAGGATCAAACTGCGGTTTAGTGAAGAACCTAGCCTTAGCCGCCTGCATCTCCGTTGGGGTTAACCCTGAAAAAGTGAAACAAATCCTTTATCAATTAGACGTAACCCCTGTTCAAGATGCAAGTGCAACGTTGCGAACATCAGGCGCCAAAGTCTTCGTGGACGGATGCCTCATTGGCTACTGCACTTCACCGCAAAAGCTAGCCGCCGAAGTGAGGCGAAAACGTAGGAACGGCGAAATATCTACAGAAGTGAACATCGCTTACTTTTCTAAGGATCATGGGGAGCGAGAGGAGATTCACGTTAACTGCGATGAAGGACGCGTACGTCGTCCCCTAATAATAGTGGAAAACGGCATACCAAAACTGCAACAAGGACATATTGAAAAGATTCGCTCTGGAGAGTGGAAATGGGAGGACCTCGTAAAGCACGCTATAATCGAGTACATTGATGCTGAAGAAGAAGAGAACGTGTTTGTGGCCCTAAACTTCGGGGAAGTTACGCCCGAGCATACCCATGTGGAAATAGCGCCCTACACCATCTTCGGGATATGCGCCTCCCTCATACCATACGCAGAGCACAACCAGTCGCCCCGCAACTCCTATGAGGCAGCTATGGCGAAGCAAGCTCTCGGAATCTATGCCACAAACTTCCTTCTTCGCGTTGA
>JBBIVD010000049.1:0-2958 GCA_037439925.1 Candidatus Bathyarchaeota archaeon | reverse complement strand
CTCCCATATTTTGCATTACCCTCAAAAACCACTAGTTGATACGAAGCCCATGGAGGTTATGGGCTACAACCTTCGTCCTTCAGGGCAGAACTGCATAGTTGCCCTACTATCCTTTGAAGGATATAACATGGAGGACGCCATTATTTTCAACAAAGCCTCGATTGAGCGGGGCTTAGCGCGTTCCACATTCTATCGAATTTACGACGCCGAATGCCGCCAATACTTGGGTGGACTAAGAGACCGATTCGTCGTGCCAGAGCCCGGTATTCGAGGATATAGGGGAGAACAGTATTATCGCCTTCTCGAAGCAGACGGCATCATCAGCCTAGAATCCGAAGTGGTCGGCGGCGATGTCCTAATCGGGAGAACAAGTCCGCCAAGATTCCTTGAGGAATATAAGGAGTTCGAGGTTAAAGGCCCAACCATGCGGGACACCTCCGTAGACATGAGGCCAGCCGAAACAGGCGTAGTAGACGCAATTTTCATCACTGAAACAGGCGACGGAAGCAAGCTCGTAAAAGTCAGAGTGCGGGATCATCGTGTTCCAGAATTAGGTGATAAGTTCGCCTCCCGTCACGGGCAAAAAGGTGTAATAGGAATGATTGTGCCCCAGGAAGACATGCCATTTACTGCGGAAGGCGTGGTTCCAGACGTCATAATAAATCCCCACGCTATGCCCTCGCGAATGACCATTGGGCAATTCCTTGAATCCATGGCTGGGAAAGTTGCTGCGGCGAGGGGAAAAGCAGTTGATGGAACACCCTTTATTAACGAAAAGCCTGAGGAATTAAAAAGGCTGTTAGTTCAGCTGGGCTTCAGCCACACGGGCCGAGAGGTTTTTTATAACGGTGCTACTGGCGAAAAGTTCGTTGCAGACATTTTCGTAGGCATTGTTTACTACCAGAAGCTCCACCATATGGTTAGGGATAAGATTCACGCCAGAGCGCGGGGTCAAGTCCAAATGCTTACGAGACAGCCCACGGAAGGTAGGGCTAGGGGAGGCGGACTGCGATTCGGAGAAATGGAAAGAGACTGCTTGCTTGGGCATGGCGCCGCCATGTTACTTCGAGACCGACTGCTTGAAGAATCCGATAAGTACCTTCTTTATGTATGCGAAAGATGCGGTTACATTGCCTACTACGATATTAGACAACGCAGCTACGTATGTCGGCTCTGCGAAGAAAAAGCGCAGATTTCCCCGGTGATTGTTTCCTACGCCTTTAAGCTTCTCCTACAAGAGCTGATGAGCCTTTGCGTGGCGCCCCGCCTTAAATTGAAGGAGAGAGCGTGAAATGTCCATAGAGGAAGCCGTTCATAAAATTGTGGACGAACTCAGCTTTGGAGTATTGTCTCCTCAGGAAATCCGAAGGCTTTCTGTGGCGGAGATACAGACCGCTGATACCTACGATGAAGATGGGGCTCCGATAACGGCGGGGCTCATGGACGGAAGATTAGGAACACTCGAACCTAGACAGCGATGCAAAACATGTGGCAACACAGCCGCAAGGTGTCCTGGGCATTTCGGCCACATAGAGTTGGCGGTTCCCATAATTCACGTTGAGTTCACCAAGATAATTTACAATCTCATCGGGTCCGTTTGCAGAAACTGTGGACGCGCGTTGCTGCCCGAAAATCTGATCGCAAGGATCAAAGCTAGGATTAGACACATCCAAAGGCTAATGGGCGTTGTGCCGGATCAGCTTTATAAGAAGGTGCTCATCGAAGCTAAGAAGGCTAAGGAGTGTCCACATTGTGGGGCTAAACAATACAAAATAGAGTTCTCTAAGCCTACAGCTTTTCACGAAATTCTGGAAGAAGGTGCGCAACGTTTGACGCCCAGCATGGTTCGGGAACGCCTCGAACGTATACCAAACGAGGACCTTGAACTTTTCGGTTTAGACCCACAAAACGCTCGTCCAGAATGGATGGTTTTACAGGTTCTTCCAGTTCCTCCACTATACGTGAGGCCGTCTATAACCCTAGAATCCGGCATTCGATCTGAAGACGACCTAACTCACAAACTTGTCGACATCATACGTATAAATCAAAGGCTAAAAGAGAACATGGAGGCAGGCGCCCCAACACTAATTATCCAAGACCTATCCGAGCTTCTACAATATCATGTGACCACATACTTCAACAACGAGGCTTCAGGAATTCCGCCAGCGAGACACCGCTCTGGCAGAGCGCTTAAAACTCTTTCGCAGCGCCTCAAAGGAAAAGAAGGAAGGTTTAGAAGCAACCTTTCAGGAAAAAGGGTGGACTTCTCGGCACGTACTGTCATCTCCCCTGATCCGAATCTTGACATAAGCGAAGTGGGGGTTCCACTTGACGTCGCCATGAGGCTTTCAGTCCCAGAAAAGGTAACTGCATGGAACGTCGAAGAAATGCGAAGGCTAGTGATTAATGGACCTGAAAAATATCCTGGTGCGCTTTACATTGTGAGGCCTGATGGCAAACGCGTCCGACTGGAATTCGTTGTCGATCGAACAAAGGTCGCTGAGGCTTTGGAGCCAGGCTTCATTGTTGAGCGTCACCTTAAGGATGGCGATATCGCCGTTTTCAATAGGCAGCCGTCCCTTCACAGGATGTCCATTATGGCGCATTATGTTCGAGTTTTGCCCTACGAAACGTTTCGTCTTCATCTCTGCGTCTGCCCACCCTATAATGCTGACTTTGACGGAGACGAAATGAACCTTCATATTCCTCAGAGCGAGGAGGCCCAAACTGAAGCCCGTCTTCTTATGCAAGTTCAAGATCAGATTCTTTCGCCTAGGTTTGGAGGGCCGATAATTGGAGCCATTCGGGACTTCATAACTGCCGCCTACCTTTTCACTCGAAAATCCACCCGCCTCACAAAGGGTGAGGTCTGCAAGTTGCTAATGGCAGCCGGTTACGAAGGTTCCATCCCTGAGCCGGAAATCAAAGAACCTGAACAGCTCTGGACTGGAAAGCAGA
>JBBIVD010000048.1:0-8019 GCA_037439925.1 Candidatus Bathyarchaeota archaeon | reverse complement strand
TAAGCAAGTCGTCTAAACCCTGCATTTTCCTCTTAGCCGACTCGAGTTCTTGGCTTAGGTTTTCTTCGGAAGGCTTTAAGGGAAGCAGATTACCCACCACTGCTGAAGAATTTAAGAAATTAAGAAAATAACCTTTGTTAACATGGAAATATACATTTTACTATTAAGAAGCCTTTACTTTCAAAATTTCCAAAACAAAATGAACCTTAAACCTGCGCAATAACTGCCTAAATATACCATTAAACATGAGTAAAATCAATTAAATTACAATGAAAGGCACAGAACCTTTACAGAACTGCAGTTCAAGTTTGTTTATAGGAGCAATGTCTTAGATATTAACTATATAAAAAAGGAGGGAAATAGCTGTTTAGTGGATTGGTGTTTTGAGTAGTCTTCGTTTGTAGGTGGCTATGGCAACTGTAAGCAGGAGGAGTATAAGTAGTATTGATGTCAATGTTGAATACTCTGAAATTACGTGATATTGAGTGTCGTATTCCATTTCTTCAGTTGTGATGGTGTTGTTGGCATTGTCTTCTGCTATGATTACATATGTTATGTTTGTGCAGTATGGAAACGGAGGTATTGTGGCGTTCCAAATGTTTCCTTCAAGATTTGTCATGTCAATAGTGATCCATGTTCCGTTGCCATTAGTGTAGTTTAGAATCACTTGTTTTACTCCGCTTACATAATCGGTAATCGTGGCGTTGACTTTGACTTCATCTTCTGGTAGCACATTGTTCTTGGGTGGCGTTTGGGACACGTCCATTATGTTTGGGGGCATAGTGTCTATTGTAAAGTAAACCGTGCTTGACGCACCCACATTGCCAACGGTGTCATTAGCATAAACAACTATATGATGCGACCCCTCAGACAAATCAGATAGAGTTATGTTTCCAGCAATTGTCACGTTTGTTTGACCGTCTAGGCTGTAGCCAATCCAAGAGGTCGATTCGCTCACAGTAAAGTTTAACAGAACATCGTTTACAAGATACGTCTTGTTTTCTGGCGAAGCAATGGAAATAGTAGGAGGCGTAGTGTCTGGAAGCTCTGATACTATTACTACTTCTCGAGTTGAATGGTTGTAGGTGAAGTATAGGTAGCTATGCGTGTTGTTGGAGCATGGCAATAGGGTGTATGGAACTTCTGTGCCGTTAACAAAGACTTTGTAAGTGTCATTCATCAAAGCTGTTGGAATACAAATTCTACAAAAGCCAACAGTGCCATTTTCACCAGAAACATTAAAGCATATTGCAGTGCCATTAAATTGAAAATCAGAGATCGTGGAATTGCAGATAGTTTGAACATGATATTCTAGAGTGGTGTTAAAATCAGAAAACATTCCCATCAATGGATGTTTGTCAGCGTTGTTCTCATCGATTATGTAAGGAACATCTCCTATTCCGTCTTGGTTTGTATCCGTACCACCGTAGTCGCTCCAGTAGTTGCCTTCGAAACTGTTGTTCCAACAAATGGGGGCATGGCCAATATTCATTTGCAAAAAAGTGTTGCTGATGAAGTTGTTGTGAAAAAATACATTGCTATTAGAAGAAAAGAGGCACATTCCGTCAACATTGTTTGAGACGGTATTACAAACAATGCTATTGTAGTTAGAATCGGCGAGCCAAAATCCCTCATCATTGTTTAATGCAACATTACCAACAAGAGTATTATTGCTGGAGCTATCTAGCTCGATTCCATACTGGTTATTCGAGGCGGTGATGCTCTCTATCTTGGAGTTCTTAGTGTTAAAGAAAAATATGCCATGTATATTTTTTGTCAAAGTTAGGTCTTTTATGGTTATGTTGTTGCAGTTGATGAGATAAATAGTGCCTGCATTGGTTTGTGGGTCAATAACGGCGTTGACCATATCTATCAAATAATATATGGGCTTGCCATCAACCAAATTGCTAGTATCTACATAATTGTTAAAATCGGAAGGACCGTAAACGCCAAAATTATATTTGTTGTTTGTAGCAGTATTACCAATAATGAAGTTATTTTCGGAAACATCAAGCAGGATTCCAAACTTGTTGTTTGAAGCATTGTTGTGGGAAAGAATGTTATCGTAGGAATAACCGATATAGATTCCATGGATGTTATTTGAAGATGCGATGTTGCCAATAAGGGTGTTATTTTCAGAAAACTTGATTTTGATTCCATCCACGCTGTTTAAGTTTACAGTGTTGCCGATAATGGTGTTGTTTCCAGAATTTTCGATGTTAATTCCGATATAATTATTTGTTAAGATATTGTTGCTTATATTGCTGTATTTTGAACCATATACATAAATACCACTATCTGGTTCCGATTGCCCACTATTTCGTATGGTGAATTCTGTGATAGTGATGTTGTCAGCTGTTATGTTAACCACGTGTCCTGTGCCGTTACCGTCAATAATGGTGTTGTTCTTATTCTCTCCGATAAGCGATACCGACTTGTCCACAAGCACATGCTCATAATATGTTCCTGCTTTAACGTAGACAGTGTCTCCCGCAGAGGCGTTGTCCACAGCCCACTGAATCTTCGCATATTCATCAGGAACAACTATTGTTCTAGGCTCTGCTTTTGCTGGTTGAATGTTGAATGCCAATTTTAACATGCCTATCAAAAACAGTGTCAACACTAAGCCTGTAATTGCTTTTGACTTCATTCTAATCCTACCAATATCATACTTCATTAATATAAGATAATATTTGTGGAAATTAGTATATGTTTTTATCTCACAAAAAGTTTAGATCAAACCTCCAAAATTAAAATTATATTTGCAATTTCCAAAAAGAGGATTGAACTCCCTTTGCCTTTTCTATGGCCTTCTCAGCCCATTTTCGCACGTTAGGCGTTGCCACAGGACTCTTATCCCGAATTTCGTAAGGAAGTCCAATCATTTTAGCTACGGCCGCCGTCACCATCTTCCCCAGAAAATTAAGGCTATAGCCTCCCTCAAGAACCGCCACGAATTTGCCTCCACAAAGTTGAGAAGCAAGATCCAAGACTTTCTCGAATGTTTCGATGCAACCGGAAGCGGATAAGGAAAGGCTTGCGACGGGATCCGTATAGTGCACATCGAAGCCCGCTGAGGCAAGAATGAACTGCGGCTTATACTGCTTAACTATGGGAATCACGATCTGGTCTAAGGCTTTAAGATATATCTGATCGTCAACTCGGAAGGGAAGAGGAACATTAACCGTGTAGCCTAAGCCTTCACCTTCGCCGACCTCGTCCACGAAGCCTGTTCCAGGAAAGCCCGTGGGATCCTGATGGAGGCTCACATAAAGAACCTTGCATGTGTCGTAGAAAATCTCCTGAGTTCCATTTCCATGATGCGCATCAATGTCCAAAATCAGAACACGTTCAAGTCCAAAACGGCGAATAAGATGCGCCACAGCTATGGCGACATTATTGAAGAGGCAAAAGCCCAAGGCGTAGTAGGGACCAGCATGATGCCCAGGAGGGCGCACGAGAGCGAAAGCATTCTGAAATTCTCCCTTCATGACTAGGTCCACTGCCTTAATCGATCCGCCCGCCGCTAAGAGAGCCGTCTCATAGCTTTTCGGGGAGACCACGGTATCGCCCATGTCGAGGAGCTCGCCGCCAGATGCAGAGTATCTTTCAACAAGCTTAACGTAGTCGGGCTTATGGACAAGCTCTATATCCTCCTTAGAAGCTGGCTTAGGCTCCAAAAGTGAGCATTCCTTTGCCTTGAGAATGCCGCTTCTATTTAACTCGTCCATGATCGCCCGTAATCGGTTAGCCGACTCAGGATGCCCACGCCCAGGATCGTGATCCAAATACTTGTCGGAGTAGATTACAGCCGTTTTCGCCATTTCAACCGCCAATTCTTGAATACACTTCCTTAAAGACCTTCTCGATGTACTCCTTTAAAGTTAAGCCTTTGCCCCTCGCCAACTTCCGAAGCGCCCCTTCTACTCCAGTCGCATATTGAATAGCCTTCTTAGGCCTATTAACAATAAACTGAGGCATGCCCAGCGTTTCAGCCACCATCCTAAAAATCATTTTCCGCACGCTCCTAGCAAGATCAATCTTTAAGTCCACGGGCAAACTTAAGGAGAATCCCACGACTTCACGGTCTGCGAAGGGAAGCCTCAACTCAACTTTGTGGAAGGCGCAAACTTGATTGTCCCTCTGAAAGTTCATTTCATAAGATGAAACGACGTCTTGGAACATGATGTTCTGAACCGCCGCAATGCCTCGCTGCGAATACGCCCGAAGATATTTTTGATATCCTCCAAAAAGCTCGTCGCCCAGCTGACCAGCAAAAATAACTTTATACCCCAATTTTGACGCAACTTCAGCCGCCCAATAGAAGGCGATGGCAACGCTGGCTTTCATGGCGTCGGGTTCCTCTATGAGCCACAAAACTTTTGGAAGGGTTTTCTCGACATCGTCCAACTCATACGTTTTAAGGTGCACTGGTAGTCCCAATGCCTCAGCCGCGTCTTTCGCATATTGAAGCTCAACCTGGCTTTCAAGCCCTACTGAAATGAGGTAAACGTCTGCTCCGCAGATTTTGGCTAACACGGCGATGAGGCTGCTGTCCAAACCGCCTGAAAAGGCAACTGCCACCTTTTTGCTTTCTATAAGCCTCTCCCTCATGGATTTTAGTAAGAGGTCTCGAAGGCGTTTGGATGCACTTTCCATTTTCATGCGCCTCAAAGGAGGTTGCGTTAAGGGTTTAATTGGCTTAAATGAGAACCCGCTTCTGCTGATCACCGCTAGGTTTCCCGGAGGAAATGACCTCACATTCTTTATTCCTATCGACCACAAAGCCTTCTGCTCAGAAGCAACGGCGCACGTTGTTTCGTTTTCGCCGCAGTAAAGGGGGCTTATCCCCAAGGTGTCTCGACCAGCAATTATGGCGTTGCGGAAGGCTATGGCAAACGTGTATGATCCATCAAATTTCTCAATAATGTTGCCAGCATTTTTCTGGGCATCGGGCTTAAGCTCCTCTACGATTTCGTCAACCTCGGATTTTTTAGGGTATAGAAAAAGCCTTCCATCAAAAACGAGCGCAAAGCCTTCGCCGAGAACTGGTTGGGGTCGGTCTTCTGAGAAGATGCGGGAGAGATTATGTCCTATGGCGATGTCTGAATTAGTTTCCTCAACGAGCAGTCCATCTAATGATTTGGCGATTCTCACTTGATTATGTGTGGCGGCTCCGTGAGCATCTCTGCCACGATGTGTTAATTCCTTAAGCATGCTAACTACTTTTGGAAAGGCATTTTTTTCCTTCTTGTCAACAACGGCAGCTAAGGCGCCCACTCATGACCCTCAATAAGAGAACGGCTTACTTAAATTTAGGCTTAAGGACGATTTCAATTGGAATTTCTGGAGGAAAGTTGACGCTGAATTGTCAGTGTATGAAATGTTTTTCGCGGGCGTTGTGTCCCACGTAACTAACACTTAACCTCACTGCAGAGCCTTACGCTCCTCTCGGTTAAGCTCTCTCGTCGTGGGTTTATGGCGCCCGCGCCCACCGTGTTCCATGCCTGGGTAAACCCTCCTTCACAGGTAGGGTTTTTCACCCTTCCTCAGTTGGGTCCGTCTGCATGAACCCTTAATTAAGGGTAGCCGGTGGGATTTTCACCTTTTGGCTCTTATCATCACCACTAATAACCATGTTTGGATGGAAAATAAAGGTTTTGGAGAGAGTTTTCGGCTCAAGGTGTGTCTCTTTGGGTCAACTTTTCATTATTTTTTCTAGATCTATTTCGAAAGCCGCTGTGGGATTTTCGATTTTCCAAGCCTCTAAAACTTGTGGGTATATTTCTCCGATGAAGCCGATATTTTTCCCTTCGACCAGAATGTTTCCGAATCTGCCTTCGATGAAGCTTGGATGCTTTCCTTCTTCAAGCTCAAATTTTTTTCCCAGATTTAAGAATAGAGCATCTAACACTGCTTTTGCCTCCGTGAAGCTTGCATTATGGTGGGCGATGACGCAGGCTAGTTTTTCAGTATCCCTCGTTCGGTTTTCTCTTTTTTCATCGGGAATAACGACGTAACCTAATTCGAATATTTTCTGCGGATACTCAACGTGAACGTTGCGGCTGAGAAACTCCATCAGCCCTGGAAGCAGCCAACTGCGGAGACAAGTCATAGTGAGAATTCGTGGATTGGCGAGTTCAACCAGCTTTCCCTTTTTCAAGTTCATTTTAGTGAAGAGGCTCTCTGAATTGGTTAAAGTGTAGGTTAAGACTTCCTGAAAGCCTAGTCCAATCATAATTTCGCGGACAACATCGCAGAACTCCTGTTCATAGGTGATTCCCCCCGTTGTTGGAAGTTGCCGCCAATTGGGCTTAATTTCATTGTAGCCGTAGGCTATGGCTATGTCCTCTACTATGTCGATGGGATGCATGATGTCAACTCGGTAACATGGAATCAGCACAGTTAAGACGTTTTTTTCGCTCTTGACAATTCTATATCTGGCTTTTTCCAGCAGTTCTACCGCTTCTTTAGGTTTTAGTTTAAGTCCCAAAACAGTATTCACATAATTTAAGTCCAGAGGCACAGCCTGAGATTCCAGCTTAGGCGTCACGACCTCCCTTCGCTCCCCATAAGGATAATGAATCCTTGTTGAGTATATGGTGCCCCCTCGGTCGGCGAGGGCTAGGGCTATGGCGTTCAATGTGTTGAGAATAGTCTTGTGTACAGTTCCTGTGACTTCGACTAGAACGTCTCGGGTTTCCTCCGTGAGCCTTCCGAGATCGTTAGAATTGATGATCGGCGGGAATGAGAGCACCTGATTTTTGGAGTCTAGAAATATGGGCCAGTATTCATAATCCTTTACGAGGTGACCGTATTCGACGCCTTTAGGATGCTTCTCTAATATTTCCTCTAAAGTTAGTTTTTCCGTGAACTCGAGGGGCACAAAACTTATTTCCCTAGGTTTAACCACGCCGTAGCGGAGGGGCGGAGCGACCATATTGAAATTATAGAGACCTATGGAAGTTCTTTTCCTGTTCCTCCCATAGGTTTGATCAAGCTTATCCTGCAGATTCATAAGCGCCCTTATGGCCGCATCGCTGAGCTCAACGTTTTTCACCACGGCGCACGCTATGTAGGGCCTTATTTTCTCAAGTCTAGGATCCACATGGACTTCGACGCCAGATTCAGCGGTTACAGTGTAATCTTTCAGTCCAGTTTCTATGCCGAGGTAGCCGCGTAAAGCACGGGCTAAGCCTTCGACGCCCCACAAGTCTGGTCGGTTGCTGTCTCCGATTTCTATGTGGATTTCCTCGACGTCGAGGAGTTTTAGTTCTCCCTTTGCGTAGGAGAGGATTTCGTCCAGTTCCTCTGGGTTTTGGGGCAGTTTAACGCCGAGGAGCCTCTGGAAATCTTCGTAGTCGACTTCGATTGTCGGCATGTTACATCACTCCTTTACGCCTTATCCAGTCTAAGTCCTGCGTGAACAAATAGCGTATATCGTCGATTCCAGCCTTCATCATGAATAAGCGGTCTACGCCTAATCCCCAAGCGAGCACTGGAACCTTAACGCCTAGAGGCAAAGTAACCTCAGGTCTGAATATGCCTGCGCCTCCGAATTCAACCCATCCTGAGCCTTTCTTGTATGCGACTAGCTCAACGCTGGGCTCAGTGAATGGAAAATATCCTGGCCGAAACTTCACTTTGTCCGCTTCGGCTATTTCTAGGGCGAACCTCTCTAAAACGCCGAATAAATCACGTAAGTTTAGGTCTTCGGCTACGATTATGCCCTCGACTTGGTTGAATTCGGTTAAATGCGTTTTGTCGATAACGTCGGCTCGGTAGCAGCGGGATACCGAGAAATATTTTCCAGGAATCTCCAGTTTTTTGTCCATTAGGGTTCTGGCGCTTAGGGCTGTTCCCTGGCTTCGCAGCATTAGGCGCCTAGTTTCCTTTATGGAGAATTCGTAGCCCCAGCCTTTCGAGCCCGTTTTCCATCCGTTTTCATGGGTTTTCTTCACGTTATTAAGGAAGGGCTTATAGGCTTTTAGGCTGCCATAAGCTGGTTTTTTCACGAAG
>JBBIVD010000047.1:0-8022 GCA_037439925.1 Candidatus Bathyarchaeota archaeon | reverse complement strand
TGCTGTGAGAGGGGATAAACTTCGTCGAGTTCCGTGGGAATCAATCCGAAAGGAGCCGCATAAGTGCAAACGTGGATTCTCCCAAGGCTTTCGCCGAGTTTTCGTTGAATCGCCTTCAATGCTCTGCGATGTTCCCTTGACTTGTGAAACGGCTTCGCTTGGGTTTGGGGCAATAAAACGAGTACGTCAGCTCCTTCGGGCGGAGTATACCTTTCGAAAAGCCTTTTTCTGTGGCGTACAACCTCTGGGCGAGTTAGGCTTAAGGAACTGAAAAAGAAGAGGCCGCTGCTTTTGGTTATTGGGCTCTGCTTCTCCACGAATTCCTCGTATTTCCTCAGTTTTTTCAAGGCTTGAAGAAGGGAGGGATGACCATGGGCCCTCAGCTCTAAGTGTTCCCAGAGGCGCCCCTCAACTATTGCCTGCTTTACTCTTTTGATCTCAGACAAGCTTACGTAAAGATTATGTTGAGCAAGCGTGTTTTGCCTTTCAGTTTTGGGCATAGCCATCAAGTTCTGAGGATCATTATTGACACATGTTGGGCATGAGCACGGCAAATATCTGAGTTCGCTTAGCCTGATGGTTCCGTAAGTCGTCATGTAGCGGTCTTCTCTGGCATAAATCGAATAAGCGGCTGAGTCGAATAGGTCGCATCCTAGGGCTATTGCCAAAGCGAACATTAAGGGGTGGCCCGACCCGAAAAGATGAAGGGGACGTTCCAGCGGCAGATTCATTTTCGCTGTCATAATCATGTCGACTAATGTGTCGAAAAGATACTGCTCCATGACTGGCGTCGGGCTTCCTAAGGCGTGAATTTCGAAGGGTAGTTTTCCCATCTCTCTAGCCGATTCGGCGACGAGATCGAGGTGGCGTCCTCCCTGAACTGGTCCAACCCAGGCTATGTCGTTTCGAGTTTTTATTTCGGCTAGTTCCCTCGCCCTTCCCAGGGTTTCCTCAACTGTTTTTTCGGCGTGCTCTTTGGATGTTTCCCAGCCCGTCGGCACGTCGAGGATTGTGGCTATGTCCGTGTTAATTCGCTCTTGGTATTGAACAATTTCTTTTGAGCTGACCTCTATGTTTCCATATGTGAGAATTTGGTAGGCTCCTGAGTCTGTCATGACTACTCCGTCGAAGTTTATGAGCCTGTGTATTCCCTTTTGAACCGCCTCATTTTCATAGTGCTTTTTTATGATGTAGGCATTTGTTATGAGGGCTTTGCAGCCGAAGGTGTCATGCATTGTTTTTGGCGGGATGGGTTGAACCGCAGGGTTTACGACTGGCAACAACAGCGGAGTTTCGATTGTTCCGCTTTTGGTTTTTAGCCTGCCTATCCTGGCGCAGAGGTCTCTTTCTCTTATTTCGAAGGACATAGACGGCATCCGCAGAAATATGAATGCCCCGAAGCAGAATTTATTATTGTCTCTCACTCCATTTTGTATGCGTCTTCTATGGGTATGCGCTCCTTCGGGGACACAACTATTCCCTTATCCGTTATTTCGTATGGATGAAGTTCACTATCATGTTTTGTGCCCCTCATTTTTAAAATTTGAAGGGCACGGGTAACCTTGCTTCCTGAAGGGATGAGTTGCAGAAGTATTGCGCCGTCTGCAGTGAAGGTTTGTGCATAAAATTCTCTACTCAAAGAATGCATGGGAATTTCCGATGATGCCAAGAGTGTGCATTCGCTGTTGGCTGCGCCTCGCATTAAACGTGAAAATTCAAGTCTTCGTTCAAAGTCGTCATGATACTGCATGAGCAGGGGATTTAATGAGTCAATGGCTATCCTTTTTGCCTGAATGGACTTCACGTGCTCATTTATTAGGTTGGCTAGGCTGCTTGCCTTAAAGTCGTAGGTTCATATTTTTAGCCCCCAACCGCCCGAAATCGGCTCGGGTCTAAACATGGGCTCATGGCTTACTGGAGCGGCGTCGACTATTGAAAGTTTTTCCTTTTTCACCAATTCCCATAAATTCCAGCCGAAACGAAGCAAGTAGTTCGCCATTGTAAGCGGGCTCTCATCCAACGTAACGTAAACACCAGGCTCATTATACCTTAAGGCTCCGTTGAGGAGAAACTGCACGCAAAAAATTGTCTTGCCCATGCCTGGTCCGCCGCATACGAGAACCCTGCTTCCTCTAAGAAAACCGCCTTCGATTATCTCGTCTAAGCCCGTTATTCCCGTGGGAACCCTTTCTGGAGCCTTCTGCGCCATCATGGGCTTACCCACAGCTTCGGGTATAATAGCATCGCTCATGCATTTGCAGTCTCTCTAAACTTTTTCAAACAATCCATTGCCCTCGGTTAAGATGTGGGATTGGGAATATTTATGTTTAACTGTTCAACCCAAATACAGATTACAGCGCCATAAAATCATTCATCGAAACACCTTTAATAAAGAGTAACTCCGAAATAATCACGAGACCCTCAATTGCGTTGGTGCGCGTCAATGGTATGCGTTGTTAGAATGCTCAAGAAACCTAGGCTCCGTGAACCCGTTTTAATCGAGGGACTGCCAGGCATAGGATTCGTCGCCAACATCGCCGCCCTACACCTCATTCAAGAGCTGAAGGCAAAACTCTTCGCGGAAATCCGCTCTTCATTTTTCCAAGACTTCGCAATGACCGAGGAGAAAGGAAAAGTGCGCTTTCCCATCAACGAGCTCTACTATTATAAGGGGAAAAAGGGTGAACGAGACCTCATTATTTTGTATGGTAATACGCAGGCTCTAACCATGATGGGACAATACGAGCTGTGCGGACGCATCCTAGACATCGCCGAAGAACTCGGATGCCATTACGTAATAACGCTTGGCGGTTTGAGGCGAGAAGGCGAAGTTGCTACTCCAAAAAATTATTGCGCAGCGGCTGACAAGGAATCCCTAAAACAAGCCTTAAGTTTAGGCGCCGAAATACTCGAAGGAAGAATCTTCGGCGTTGCTGGGCTCCTCGTTGGATTATGCAGGCTAAGAAACATTAAGGGGTTCTGTCTCCTCGCCGAAACTCCTGGCTTTTATCCAGACGCGAGGGCGGCGCGCGAAGCTTTGAGGGCGGTCTGCGAAATGTTGCATTTAAAGGTGGATTTGAGTAGGTTGGACACGGCTGCTGAGGCGACCCGAAGCATACTCGAGTCTTTCGGTTTGTTCACTCCGACAAAAGAAAGGACAGGGGAGGAATCGCGTTTTCGCGGTCTCATTTAGCCTTAGTTTCGCTTATGAAATGCTCGTAGACTGTTTGAACCCTTTCAGCGGCTGGTCCAGTTCCCTCAACCACGCCTTTTTCAGTCACCTTAATTTTGTCCATGACCCAAATGAAGCCCTTATCCTCGTAAAGTCTAACAAGCGTTGGGAAAACTTTCTCAAGCCTTTCAGCCAAAGCCCTGAGGTCGAAGGGCTTCTCTGTGGCGGATATGCTAGCGACAGCACTTCCATTCAAAAACATTCTATGAACAACCGTTCCCTTCTCATCCTTCGCATCAGCCAAACATAGGCTTAGGTTTTCAGGATTTATCCCAGCCAAGGTTCCAGTGTAAGCCTTGCCGTCCATGGTTACGACCATAACCGTCCTGTCCAACAACGCAACGATTTCCCCGGAAAACTTCCTCCGAGCAGCCGACACACTCTCACCCTCGCCCCTATTCTATAACATACAAAGCTTATTTACTTTAAGTTCCCAACGCTCAACAGAAGGCATTATTTTTTTAGTCCGTTTTACTTTCACGCTCAATTTCCTGTTTCAAAAGCAGAAAAGCGTCAGATGGAATGTCCCGATGCACTATAATGTTTGGTTCTATTCGGCTGTTGGGACCGACCTTCACGCCTGGCATAAGCAAAGTGTTTATCCCTGTTTTGGCGCCGTCGCCTAAGATGGCTCCAAGCTTTTTCCTTCCGCTGTCCACAACCTCCTCCTTTATGGTCATCTTGACGGTTTTGCCGTCTAGGCGATAATTGGCGATGATGGTTCCCGCTCCTAGGTTGCAGCCTTCGCCTATAATGCTGTCTCCAACGTAGGAAAGGTGGCGTATGCTCGTTTTGTCCATGACTATGCTGTTCTTTATTTCGCAGGCGTTCCCTACTCTTACATGTTTGCCAATGCTTGTGTAGCGTCGAATAAAGCAGTTCGGTCCAATGTCGCTTCCTTTGTCGATGAAAGCTGGGCCTTCAACGTATGCTCCTGAGCGGATTCGCGCTCCTTCAGCCACTTCCACGGGTCCAATAAGGTGCGCTCCATCCTCTATTAAGCCGTTAACCCTCGGCTTTATTTGACTGAGCACCCTTTTGTTTGCCTCAAGTAAGTCCCAGGGTCTGCCTATGTCGAGCCAGTCTCCACGGGAAATTTGAGCGGCGGCTACCCCTTGCCCACCCTTGATTAGGAGGCGTATCGAGTCGGTTAATTCGTATTCGCCCCGCGGAGAAGGCTGCGTCTCCCTTATTTTTTCAAAAATTTCCATTGGAAAAACGTATATGCCCGCGTTGGCTAGTGAAGTCGGAGCCTCGCCAACTTTAGGTTTCTCAATAATGTCTATTACGCGGGAGCCTTCGAGTTTCACTATGCCATAATGTTCAGGGTGCCTAACGGGGACAACCGCCATAGACGCCGAAGTTCCCTCTTTCTCACGAGCTTGTAAAACCGCCTTGACAGCGTTGGACGTTACGAAAAGGTCGCCATAAATCAGTAGGAAGTCTTCTTTAACGTATGGCTCCGCGGGCATAACAGCGTCCGCTGTTCCCCGAACTTCAGGCTGAAACGCACACTCAAGCTTCATTCCAAGCTTAGAACCGTCGCCAAAATACTGCTTAATTCGCTCAGCCATATAATTAGCGACAATTAGGGCTTCGTCTAATCCAGCGGACTTAACTGAGAGGAGAACACGTTCCAAAAGCGGTTTTCCACCTATGGGAATTAAATGCTTAGGTCTAGTAAGCGTAAGCGGACGAAGCCTAATTCCCTCGCCAGCAGCTAAAACAACAGCCTTCATTAAGCCATCTCCACGACCATCCATTCTTACTTATTTCTACCACTTAAAAATAATGCGTAATTTAAAATCGTCATCAGAATTTATAATATTTCACACTAAAAAGCCCAAAAGAGTGACAAGCGATAACTCCTTCAAAATATAGTCGAACTTGAAAACTTATTTCCATTAAATTTTGATGATTGGTCTTTTCCCTATCGAATCTATTATTATGAATGCAATCGCAAAAATAGGATGGGGATGGAAGGTTTTAGTCTTCCTCTTCTTCCATTGATTCTTCGGCTGTTAGTTCTTCTAGTTCCTCTGGCGGAGCTTCGAAGTAGACTTCGCCCTCTGCCACGGGTATTTCCTCTTCTTCTTGGGCTAATGGAGCCTCTTCAGCCTCGACTACTGCTTCTTCATCCTTCACTATTGGGCTTTCCACCGCTTCCTCGCTTTCCTCTACCACTGCCTCCTCTATTGCCTCAGCGGTTTCCTCTATCGCTTCAGGCGTTTCAGGAGCTTCTTGCGTCGTAGCTGGTTCTGGGTTTGCTTCTGGAATGATGCTTAGAAGCGTGTCTCTGATGTTTGTTAATTCGCGCCTTGCGTTTTCGAGTCCAAGTGCAATGGATTTGCTTTCGCGTTCATATAAGTCCTGGTCGATTTCTCCGGCAACGTAGCCTATCTCCAAGTTTGCGAGAAACATTTCCAATGCCCTAGTTTCTTCTTCAAGTTCGTTGATCCTAGACGTTATTTTGTCGGCTAGGACTTTTTGGCGGCTTTCTATTTCGTTGATGGTGTTGTCGATGTTTTTGGCTATGTAGTCGTGGGTGGACTTCGAAATTTTGCCCACACTAAGCAAGTCGTGCAGAGTCTGCCTCTTTTTCCTCGCTGTCTCTAACTCCTTGTTTATTATCTCGGAAGAAGACTTCACATACACTTCGAAGGACGACATCATAATTTCCCACCTTACCTTGCAAGGAACACAAAATCGAAAATAATCTTTATTAACATGGCAATATATCCAAAGTTATTAAAATTATATTTTTTCAGTTTAACTTTCCAAAGTTTTAAAATATATATGTTTAAAATACAGCTAAGCTAAGAATAGAAGTTACATTTTACACGTCAATTACCATATAAAAAGATTGTCTACACTTTCCCTATGCCCTACAGTTTGGATTCAGCTTTGGAATCGCAGGCGCTAGCACAAACATTCGACAGTTATTTCATCATCGAATATTTCTTCCGCTATCTCTAGGACCCTTTTATGCTGAGGGTTTTCCATGCTTAGGCTGTAATTTCTTAGGTAGACTTCTTTGTGGCAGTGGGGGCAGTATAGGGGTTTAGCCTTTCGGGAGTATTGCCACGAGGGGGTTTTATCCAGCTTCATGTGTTAAACAGTATAACATTTCCATTTAAATCAATTACTCCATTTCCAGACGTGTCAAAAAACGATACATTTAGCAAACAGCCCATTCAACCTCTAAACTTAATAACAATGTCCTAAAAAAGAATAAATGGGAGAACCTTTAACATGCAAAAATATTGGGGCGAAACAAAAGACCCTGTTCACGGCTACGTCTACATAACGCAAGCCGAGAAAGAAATCATTGACTCCTATCCATTCCAAAGGCTTCGAAGATTAAGGCAGCTCGCAGGAGCAGAGATGGTTTATCCCGGCGCTAACCACACTCGATTCGAGCATTCCATAGGCGTTATGCATCTCGCAGGGCTTCTAGTGAAAAACCCCAACCTCTCCCAGCTTTTAACAGAGGATGAAGCTCAAATGATTAGAATAGCCGCTTTGCTTCACGACGTTGGACACGGCCCTTTCTCCCACGTGTTCGAGCATTTACTCGTAAAATTTCTCAACAAAACGCATGAGGACATGACCACATGGATTATTCAAGAGTCTGAGCTGAAGGACATAATTAGCAGGCTGGGATACAGTCCATACTCAGTTGGGAAACTCGCTGTGGGATCGTTGCATGAGCCAGGTAAGGCTTTTATGGATCAGATAATCCGAAGCGCAGTGGACGTGGACAAACTCGATTTCATTGTGCGGGACACTTACCACACGGGAGCCGAATACGGATACGTGGACATTTTCCGCCTGATCCAAATGCTGGACGTATTAGACGAAAACTTAGCCGTAGACCTAGGCGCCCTCTCAGCCCTCGAATCCTTCATACTAGCCCGAGTTGAATCCTTCAAAAGCATATACTTCCACAGAGTGGCGAGAGCAGCCCAAATAATGATAGCCACGGCTATGGAGCAGGCAAAAGACGAGTTGGGACTCGTGGATTTTAAATCGCCCGACGAATACTTAGCCCTCGACGACTACGCCGTGTGGGGCATGCTCAAAAAATGCAAGAAATCTAGGAAAATAATGGAAAATTTTGAGAGACGAAAGCTAATAAAATGCGTTTACGATCAGCCCTTCCACGTAAAGGACAAGGCTATATCAAGCATATTCAGCGCCGAAGAAATCCGAAAACAGATAAGGAACCAAATCGCATCTGAGGCAGGAGTTGAGCCGCAGTCCGTAGTAATCGACGTGCCCACGCTTCCTTCAGTGCCCTACAGCCACTCAGTCCTGCTTGAACCCATGGAAATCCCTGCGTTTCGTAAAACACGAGACGGAAGAAAAGTTCCACAGCGGCTAAGCGACGTCTCAGGAATCTTCGACGCCCTCAAAGGATTCATAAACATTTTACGTGTTTACACTGAAGAGGAAAACCGCGAAAAAGTTGAGGCAGCCGCGGAAAAAATACTCGGCGGGATTCCCTCGTCAGCGAAAATATCCCAGTGAGCCGAGTTGACTAAACAAGGAGGAGAAACAAAATTAAGGTGCTTAAGGGACGCCCAATCGTTCCTGGACGAATTCGAGGGTCAGCGTTAGTGTCTATGAAGCCGATAAGTTTTCTCGGCGGCGTAGACCCTGAAACAGGAATGATTATAGAGAAGGGACACGACCTCGAGGGGAAAAGCCTCGGAGGAAAGGTTCTCTGCTTTCCACACGGCCACGGCTCAACTGTTGGGAGCTATGTGCTCTATTCCTTAGTTAAGAAG
>JBBIVD010000046.1:0-8086 GCA_037439925.1 Candidatus Bathyarchaeota archaeon | reverse complement strand
GTCTATTCCTGCTTTCCAAAAGAAGTCTCGATAAGCCCTAAAAGTCGGCAAGTCCTTCAAAGAGTCTAGAGTATATTTTTGCCTTATCTCTTCCATTAACTTTTCCGCAAATTTCTCCAGTTCAGCGTTTCTTTTTTCGATTTTCACGCCTAAAATTTCGCATGTCAAAACTTGTAATCCTGGAAACCTTGTTTTCACATTGGAGTCAATTTTCAGAGCCATAACCTTTGTTCCCTATTATGCGCTTGTTTCGCCGCATAGCTGCAAAATTCTTTTCCAGTTCGAGTCCACCCATGATTGTATGGCTTCGATTTCCTTTCTGAGTTCAGGTTTGAAAAGGTGGCTGAACCTTCCCTGAGGCTTGAGGAATTCCTCCACGGGCTTCGGCTGCATAACATTAATGTTCAGTTTGTACTTTCCGTTCTCGATTTCGTAGACGGGAAAATACCGAGTTTGAACCGCTAGGCGCCCCATTTCTATGGTTTTAGACGCGTCGAAACGCCATCCTCTTGGACATGGAGAAAGCACATTTATGACCGCAGGTCCTTCTACTTCTATGGCTTTCCTAACTTTCGTTATGTAGTCGTTCCAATAGGATATGCATGCGGTTGCCGCATATGGGATTCCATGGGCTGCACATATAGCTATCAAATCTTTTTTGAACTCGGGCTTTCCTGGAATCACTGTTCCAGCAGGGGTTGTGGTTGTCCAAGCGCCTTTAGGCGTGGCTCCAGACCGCTGTATTCCCGTATTCATGTACGCCTCATTATCAATGCAAATAAAGACGAAATCGTCTCCCCTTTCTAGGGCTCCTGATAGAGCTTGAATTCCAATGTCGTAGGTGCCTCCGTCACCAGCTATAGACAATATGTCAACCTTTTTGCCGACACCCCTCTTTTCCAACGCCTTAAATGCAGCTCCGATTCCGCTCGCCACCGCCGCCGCATTCTCGAAGGCTATATGAACCCACGGTATTTTCCACGAAGTATATGGATAGATAGTAGTTGCTACTTCTAGGCAGCCCGTCGCCTCTGTAACGACTGTGGGTCCTCTAATTGCCTTTAAAGCCATCCTTGTGGCTATTGATTCTGGGCAGCCTGCGCATAGGCGATGCCCAGGAGCGAGTGGTTCCTCTGTTGGCAAATCTCTAAGTTTGACCATTATTCCCTCACTCCCACGAATATGACTGGTTGTTTAACAATGCCAGTTTCAGCTGTTTTAAGTGCGACATTGAAGATTTCTTCTATGTCTGTTGGAGTTATGTCTCGGCCACCCAATCCGTAAATTACATTGAAAACCTTGGGTTTATGTTCAGTTTCGTAAAGTGCGGTTTTTACGTCGCTGCATAGGGGTGCGGCTGGAGCGCCTGGACTGCACGCTCGGTCGAGGACGGCTAAGGCTTTCAAATGTTTTACGGCGTTTAGGAATTCCTCTGCTGGGAATGGACGATATAACCTTATTTTCACTACTCCCACCTTTTTTCCTTCTTTCCTCATTTTTTCGGCAACAACTCTGGCGGTTCCTGCTGTGCTTCCTAGGCAGACGATGGCGGCGTCGGCGTCTTCAATTTGATACGTGTGGAGTACGTCGTAAGTTCTTCCCGTAAGCCTTCCGAACTCCTTGCCAACTTTTTTCACTTTGCTCGGAACGTTCTTCATGGCTTCTTCCTGTTGCCGCTTAAACTCGAAGTAAAAGTCAGGTAGGCAAAGGGGTCCTATCGTCAACGGCTTGTCAGGATCAATTTTGAAATCAGCCTTTCTTTCGGGTAGGAATTTTTTCACGGCATCATCTTCTAAGACTTCAACGCCTTCCATGCAGTGGGAAATGATGAAGCCGTCTAAGTTCACTGTTATTGGCAGTAAGACTTCAGGGTCTTCAGCTATCTTGAATGCTTGAATTACTAAATCGTACGCTTCCTGCGAATTTTCTGCGTAAACTTGAATCCAGCCTGAGTCCCGTGAACCCATCATATCCGAATGGTCGCCGTGAATGTTAATCGGGGCGGAAAGAGCTCTGTTGGCTACTCCCATGACGATTGGACACCTTAAAGCCGAAGCTATATACATTATTTCATGCATTAGGGCTAGTCCTTGACTTGAGGTGGCAGTGAAAACCCTAGCTCCTGTGAGACTGGCGCCTACGCAGGCGGACAGCGCCGAGTGCTCAGACTCCACGCATACGAATTCCGTTTTCACTTCGCCGTTAGCCACATATTCACTAAACTTTTCCACCATGATGGTTTGAGGAGTTATGGGATAAGCGGCTACAACGTCTACGTCGCATTGTTTGGCAGCGAGAGCCACCGCTTCATCGCCCGTTAATCCCGAAACTTTCTTCATTTTGCGCCCTCCTCCACCATGGTTATAGCCTTTACGGGGCACTCTGAGGCGCATATTCCGCAGCCCTTGCAAAAATCATAGTTAACCTTAACCTTCTTTTCCACTTGAACAATAGCTGGTTCAGGGCAGTAAATCCAACATAGAAGGCAACCGATGCACTTTTCTAAGTCTATGACTGGTCGGAAAGCCCGCCAATCGCCCGTTTTATACTTCATTGAAGAGCCGGGCTCAGGTATAATGGCTGCCATGGGCAAGGATTTCCATCCTGGCTTCTCCTTTGCGCTCATTCTCCCCTCGCCTCCGTGAAAGCCCGTTTAATCGCCGCAACGTTCTTCTCTCCCACGGATCCAGCGAACCTTTCTAATGTGACTTTAATTACTGAGTCTAAGGAAACGATGTTTGTTGCCTTAACGAGGGCGCCGAGCATGGCTGTGTTGAATATGGGGCGGCCGATGACGTCTAACGAAATTCGTGTAGCATTCACCGTGAACACTCGTATTCCCTCGCCGTTCAATTGTTCCTTCAAATCTTTTGGAGATGAATCTATGTTAACTAGAAGTTTTCCGCCCTTTTTAAGTCCCTCAGTAACGTTCACGGTCTTTAGAAGAGTCGAATCAAGGACGACTACAACGTCTGGCTCGTAAACTTGACTGTGAACGTCGATAGGGGCATCGCTAATCCTCGTGAAGCCAAGCACGGGTGCACCAGTCCGCTCAGGACCGAATTCAGGAAACGCCTGAACCCGTTTGCCTTCTAGAAGGGCGGCTGAAGCCAGCAAATTGCTCGCCGTAACTACGCCCTGTCCGCCTCGGCCGTGCCACCTAATCTCTTGAAACAGCACCACGCTTAATTTTCCTCCACCATCCCGCTCATTCATGAGGGTTTCATTATAAGGGCTTCTTTAAAACTTAAAGTTAACGTATTTTCGCAAATGTAAAAAGACAATTAACGCTTATTTCTCATGAAATCAGGCGTAATGCATGAGGCAACTTTATAGAGGTATTCGAAAATAGAATTGACCCTTGGTCTGTGACGTACTCATGGAAATTCAGCTAAACGAGGCTAATACTCCCTTCAGCTTGGAGCACACTTTAAGCTGCGGTCAAGTTTTCCGATGGGAAAAAATCGGCGAATGGTGGTACGGCGTCGTCGGCGAAAAGGCGGTTAAGGTTAGGCAGATCGGTGGAAGGCTACTGTTTCAAGGCTTTCCCGAAAAAGTAGATGCCCAATTTATAGAGAATTATTTTAGGCTGGACGACAATCTGCCCCTAATTCTCTCACGAATAAACAAGGATAGGCATATAGACAGAGCCATACAGGTTTTCTATGGGCTTAGGATTATTCGGCAAGAGCCATGGGAGTGCCTAATCTCATACCTGTGCGCAACCAACGCCAACATTCCAGCCATTCGAAAAATGATCCTCAACCTATCTAAAAAGTTCGGAAGAAAAATAACCTTAGACAACCACGACTTCTACACGTTTCCTAAGGCTGAGGACTTAGCCCAAGCGGACTCAGAGGAAATACAAAAATGCAAGCTGGGATTCAGGGCTGAACGAGTCTTGAAGGTTTCCAGAATGATAAAGGAAAAAGAGTTTGATCTAGAAGCCTTAAGGAAAATGGATTACAAAGAAGCTAAGGGCAAGTTAATGTCTTTGCCTGGCGTTGGCCACAAGGTTGCTGACTGCGTTCTACTTTTTTCTTTAGGCAAGTTGGAGGCTTTTCCCGTGGACGTTTGGATGAAGCGCATAATCCTAAAATTGTATCCCGAGCATTTTGAACCATGCTTTGTAAAAAAAGTTTTGGCTAAAAAATCTATTACGTCTAAAGAATATGAAAGGATAAGCTCCTTCGGAAGAAATTATTTCGGAGAATATGCAGGATACGCTCAAGAATATTTATTCCATTTTAGAAAATAGAGTTATTTGGTTTTTGGCAATGTTTTCGGATGATTTGTTCGAGGCCCTTACGTCGGATGCAATTCTCAAAGTGGAAGGATTTCATCATTCTTTCGATTTCATCATCGCTCATGCCCTTGAATTGTGCGGCGTATAGGGGCAGAATGAATTCAGAGAAGAGCACGCCTCCAAGGGTTTTGTTCAGCTTGACGTCAAATTCGTCGTATGGAAGATCATTATCCCTTAATTCTCTTTTCAAAATCTTAATCACGCCCTGGCGAATTCTTTGCATAATTTTAGAATCCTGTGCCCAAGAGTCGCATCCGATCCTTTTCTTAATCAGTCGGACCTTCTCCGTGCGCCTCATCCACTCCGAGTCTCGGCGAACATAAACGAGGCCCATCAATCCAATGTCCTTATATGTCCACATAGTCCAATGGTCTTTATATTTCTCGAATATGCTTATGCTGTCGTCTATTAACTTTAGGCTATAGCGGTCGTAGCGAGGACCCCAAAAATTGGCGCCGAACTCCCCAACCCAGTTTGGAACACGGTGTCGCCGCATGAAAGAGCTGAAACCTCTGTAGATTTCATCTAGCTTATCGAAATCGTAGCGGATTCCGTTTATCATTCGTGGGTAAACGCCTTTCGTAAATGCTGGTGGAAAATAGCTGTGGCAACTGTAAACTGTGTTTTTGTCGAATGGTGGATCTAGTTCATCGAAGCGCGTAGAGTGTAAGTCGCCCTCTAAGAAGAGGATGTGGTCCGCATCGATTTTACGTATGGCCTTTGTCAATATCCTATAGACATGGTTTAAAGCCTTCGGATTTCTGCAAACAGGTTCGTTTAGCACATTGTATCCTGCAATCACAGGCTCATCCTTATAGTGACTGGCGATAGCTTCCCAGAGTTTAACCAGTCTGTCTTGGTACAGCTTTTCATTCCAAAGGTGGACGCAACGGTTCGGGTTATCCGAGTGCCAGTCAGGGTTCTGCCAGCCAGGCGCCGCATGCATATCTAAGATCACGTAGAGCCCACTGTTTCGACACCAATCGGTGAGTTTGTCTAGGTAACGAAAGCCTTCTTCCTTATAGTTGAAGGGGTTCATGTCGTCTTCAAGGTGGCGATAGTTGATTGCGACGCGCACCACGGTTGCCCCTAGGCTCGCGATGTAGCGGAGGTCAACATCAGTGATGAAGTTGTCCAGCATCTTCGTAAAGAATAACTGTGCCTTATCTTCACCTAAAGCCTCTTGAACTGCTTTTCGAAAGCTAGACTCTGTACCAGGATAGCCGTTTATGAAGTTCTCCATGTTAAGCCAACCGCCAAGACATAATCCCCTGAGCCTCACTGGTCTGCCAGAAGCGTCCACGATCTCGTCACCCCTGACCTGTAACAAGCTCAACTTCTTTTCCACGTCAACTCTCTCCTCAAGAGATCATAATTCTGTGATAAAGATTAAAGGTATGAACTTTTAATAAATATTTTAAAATTGTCTTTATGCCAATTTGCTTTTTCGTGATTCAACTGCATGTTTGAAGTCAAATATGGATAGGGAGTCTTTTATGAAAATTCGTGGGCATCGCACGGTTAGTGAGAGAATTTCGGCTTGCCTAACGTTCTTCTGAAAGCGCAAATGGATCCGTGAGTATGTTTTTTCGTTCTAAAGCGTGTTGTTTCGTTTGGAGAAGCTCGTCGTTTAGCATTCTTTCTAGCATTTTCGTTATTTTAGCCAATGAATTATAGGCGTGGAAAATGTGTTCTTTACCTTTTGGCGTTATGCTGTAAACCTTCTTTTTCCTTTGTGAATCCGAGTTCCATTCGCTGTTGATTAATCCTTCTTCCTCCATTATGTAGAGTAAGGGATAAATTGTGCTGGCGCTGAGGCTGCATTCAAATGCTTCGCGAAACTTCGCGTTGATTCCGTATCCGTGTGAGGGCTTTTCGTCTATGAAAGTGAGGAAAATGATTTCAAGAAGGGCTCGTGTAAGCCTCAATTCTATTGCCTTTTTGCCTTTCTCCATTCCACTCTCCCTTCATTAATTGAAGAAGCTTGCTGCCAGCGTTTTGTTGTCTTTTCCACACAATTTTGATGCCGACGTTTTAAAAACGGTTATTCCCAGCTTAGATGTATCCGAGATGGAGCTATCAAACGTTGTTCGGCTAATTCTTGGTTTCGTTATATCCATTTTGGATATATCCAAAAGTGGAATAAGAGCTATTTTGAAGGGTTGGTTCGAAGTGAACCGTTGGGAAACTTTAAGTGTTTAATTAATCGCATAACAGAAGGCATTAGTGAGTTGCGTCGCTCAAGGCTGATTAAGCGTTACGGCGGGAATGGAGATTGAAGTCAAACGAAAGGGTTCCTAGGGAAATTTTGAATCTCCTAGATGGGCAGGGTGTTTTCCTCCTAATTAAGGGCGGCGCTGGGTCGGGCAAAACTAGCCTCGCCTTAGAGCTTTTGAGGCATTATTGTGACCGAAACGGGATTTATCTTTCCACCAGGGTTTCTCCGCAGAAGTTTTACAAGCATTTTCCTTGGGTTAAAGAAGCCGTGAAGCCCGAATGCATAATCGATGTGACGAAGAGTTATGAGGGCGAGGCGGGATCTGAGTTCAGCTCTTTCGAGAGTCTCGGCGTAGTTTTTCAGTTCTTCGAGGAGTTTTACGAGCGGGCTTGCAGGCTGGAAGATCCCGTGATTGTGGTGGACAGTTGGGAAGGCGTAGCCAAAAGAATGGCTGAGAAAGAGAGGATGAAAACTGAAAATGCTTTAGCCGCTTTAATTGAGAAGGCGAATGCGAACTTGATTTTCATCAGTGAAGAGCCTCAGCAGACGGTTTTGGACTATTTGGCGGACGGCGTTGTGGTTTTAAATAGGAGAGAATTAGAGGAAGAGTTGCCCTTTCACTCTCGAGTCGTCAGGGAAATCGAAATACATAAGGCTAGAGGAACGACGATTAAACAGTCTAAATATCTTTTCACGTTAAATGGAGGCAGATTCCAATTTTTTGAGCCTCTTAGGATGGAGTTTCCAGTTAAGCCCGTGAAGCCTGAGCCCCTTCTGGACAATAACGATAAGGTTTCGACGGGCATTGAGGATTTCGACAGGCTTTTGGACGGCGGATATCAGAAAGGCAGTTTTAATCTATTGGAAATAGAGCACGGCGTGGGAACAGCCTACAACCATTTAATATTTCCAACAATCGTTAATTTTCTGAATCAAACTAGGGGAGTTGCGATTCTTCCGTCTGAGGGGACGACGGCAAAGACTTTCTATGATGGAATAAGCCCCTTCACAGAGAATTTCGAGAAATGCGCTAAAGTTATTGAGAGGGGCAGCATGGAGGAGAAGGAGACACGGCCTTATGTAATTTCTGTTGTGAAGGGTAAAACCTATGGTGAGATTGGTCGTTCGATGCATATGGAGTGGATTAAGACGATACGTAGGTTGGAGAAAGAGACGAATGGTAAGCCTGTTTTAGGCGTTTTGGGGCTTGACGCCCTAGAGTATGAGCAGGAGTTAAGTGAGATAGAGAAGGAAATCGCCATAGGTATTTCGTCCATAAAGGATTCGGATAATGTTGTTATCGGCATAGCGAGGCGGGGGCAGGAATTAATAGATAAGCTCAGTCAGATTTCCTCTACGCATTTTAAGGTTAGGAATGTCGACGGCGCAGTTGTCATGTATGGAGTCGTTCCCAGAACGGAGATTCACAATGTTTCTGTCGACGTTTCTAAGGGATATAGCCGAGTCAGACTTACGCCGATCGTTTAAATTTCGTTTTAGGTTTATGGTGTTTTCATGTACTTTTATGGACAGAAAGCTTTATTAAATGTCTTGCCTCAAGT
>JBBIVD010000045.1:0-8202 GCA_037439925.1 Candidatus Bathyarchaeota archaeon | reverse complement strand
GGGTCAGGAAAACAGCGTTTTGCCGACCTACAACTTTAGGGAAGGCATATTCGATGAGGCTGACGGCATCGGCGGATTCACCATGGAAAAACTGAAAATCGCCCAGAGAGGCTGCCCAAACTGCAACATGACCTGCGGAAACGTTGTGGAGGACAGCGAGAAAAAGCCTTCGGAACTCGATTACGAGAACGTCGCCCTACTCGGCTCAAACATAGGCTTAGGCGACCTTAGGTTAGTCGCAACGCTGAACAGAATGGCGGACGACTACGGCGTGGACACCATATCGCTAGGAAACGCCATAGGCTTCGTCATTGAATGCCACGAGAAAAAAGTCATAGACTGCGCCATCGACTGGGGCGACTTCGAAGCCGCTAAAACGTTAACTAAAGAAATAGTCTTCCGAGAAGGCATCGGCGATTCCCTCGCAGACGGAGTGAAAAACACCTCGGAAAAAATCGGCAAGGGCTCTGAGAAGTGGGCTATGCACGTGAAAGGGCTTGAAATTTCGGGATACGACTGCCACTCAACTCCCGCTATGGCTCTCTCCTACGGAACGTCACCCATAGGCGCTCATCATAAAGACGCTTGGGTCATATCTTGGGAAGTCTCCGTCGGACGCGAAACCTACAGCGAAGCTAAAGTGGACAAAGTCATCGAGTTGCAGAGAATGCGAGGAGGACTATTTGAATGCTTAGTGACATGTAGACTGCCATGGGTAGAAGTAGGCTTCGAGCTGGAATGGTACCCAAAGTTCCTTAAAGCGGCTACGGGCGTAGAGATGCCCCTAGAAAAAATACACGTAATCGCCGACAGAATTTACGACTTAATGAGAGCCTTCTGGGTCAGAGAATACAAGGACGAGTGGAGCAGAAACATGGATTATCCGCCGGAAAGATGGTTCAACGAGCCTTTGACTAAGGGACCGTTTAAAGGATCGAAACTCGACAAAGCCAAATACGATGCCCTGCTTGATCATTACTATAGGAAGAGAGGCTGGGACAAACGGGGCATACCAACAAAAACCACACTAGAGAAACGCGGCCTAAGACAAGTAGCCCAAGAACTAAGCAAATACGTTAAACTAACACCATAAATCGATTATACACTCCATTCGAGAATAAATGATGTCTAAAAACGAAACGCCAACAGAAAGAAATGCCCTAATCCAAATTCTAAAGTTAACGAAAGACGGCTCCACCGAAAAGGAGCTCATCGGCAGAAGGGCGCGAATCCCTCGGCAAGTCGCAAACAAAGTTTTAAAGAAAATCTCCGACATGGAACTTGTTCAGATAGAGGACGAAACAGTCGAAGCCTCACCGACTCAACGCATTAAGATTGCCGTTCGCGCCGTCGAATTGGGAGCAGATTTTGAAGACGTATGCAAAGCTCTTGATTGGGATGAATTCGAAAACATTGCGTCCTTAGCCTTCGAGGTCAACGGCTTCACTGTCTTAAAACGTCTCCGCTTCAAATGGGCTGGGCGAAAGTGGGAAAACGACATTCTCGGATGCAGAGAGCCCCTAATTGTCTGCGCCGAATGCAAGCATTGGCTCCACGGTTGGCACAGATCAACAATAACGAAGGCGGTGGAATCGCAAGTTTCAAGAACCCATGCCCTAGCCGAATCCTTACCATTACTAAGCGAAAAGTTAAGGCTGACCAACTGGAAAAAAGCAACGCTCATCCCAATGGTCTTGTCACTAGTCCCTGCGCCATTCAAACTCTACGATAAAGTGCCAATAGTTCCCATTCTGCAACTTCAAAGTTTTCTAGGCGATCTGCCAGCATACGCAACCTCGCTTAGGAGCTTTTCTCTACACATCTCTAGAAATATCTAAAAGTATAACCATAAAATTGTCAAAAATCTCTTTATTTTTCTAAATATAAACGTAAATCAATACAAAAAATACGTTAGACAAAAATAATTTTCCGAAGAGTACTCTTTTTTCTCGTTAAAAACTAGTTATTGAAATGTGTATAAACTATAAATCTCATTTTTAGTAGCGCCTCACAAAATTCCACACGCAACAACATCGAAATATCTTTTTATTTTTCGTTAAATTTTAACAGAAAAGACAATATTAATATAATTAGTTTAGGCATCGTAGCCCTATGGGGAACCTGAAATGCACGCCATGATTGTTTATGGAAGGGGTTTAGACGCTAACAATAAACAGTTGTACGCAGCTTGCAAGAAGCTCGTTGGAAAAACCATTTTGGCTCGAGTTATGGATCTTTCCTCTTATGTTGGAACTGACGGGTCTCGATTTTGGAATGGAGACCATGAAATATCTGGCATCGATCTCTGTTTTCTCCGTTCCTTCGGTCCAGGCTCATGTGAACAGATAACGAGGCGCATCAGCATGATGGAACATCTCGAATCCTATGGAACCCTCGTGGTTAATCCGACTTATGCGTACCTGAAAGCCAGAGACAAGTATTTGGCAATTTTCACGCTTGCAAGGGCGGGGCTCCCTGTGCCTAAGACTTACATAACTGAGATGGCTCATTGGGCGTATCGTGCCAGCCGAAACTTTAAGCAGGCCGTCTACAAGCCCATCATCGGATCGCTAGGCTTCGGATCAATAAAATTCAGCGACTTAGACCTCGCCTTCAACGCCTACAAAACGCTTGAGGAATGGGGCTACCCTCTTTACGTGCAGGAATACTTGGAAAAGCCTGGCAGAGACATTCGGGCGTTCGTAATCAAAGAAAAAATTTTAGCGGCAATACACAGAATCGCTCCCCCAGGAGAATGGAAAACCAACGTTGCACAAGGCGGCAAAACTCACCGAATCGAGTTGCCAAAGGAACTCGAGGAACTAGCCTTAAAGGCAGTGGAAACATTAGGGCTCATTTACGCTGGCGTGGACATCCTAGAAACTGAGAATGGGCCAACTCTTATTGAGGTGAATGGAGCGCCGAGTTGGCAGGGACTCCAAAGAGCTACTGGCATCGATGTCGCCGAAACTTTAGTTAAATCTGTCATGGACTTGGCAAAGCGTTGATTAATTAGACTTGAATAGGACATTTTGTCATGAGGAAAGCATATGCCAAAAATTATCGTCGATATTCGTGAGAGCCGTTTTGTTGCCGAAGCTCTAAGCGATATGGGAGCTCGAGTGATTGAAAAAATGATAAGTCCAGGGGACTACGTTGTAGGCGAAGGCTTCGCTGTGGAGCGAAAAACTTTTCGCGATTTTGTTCAATCCATATTTAAGAAGCGGCTTTTTGAACAAATAGAGCGCCTTCAGCAGGCTTATCCGCGAAACTGCCTAGTAATCGAGGGAGACTTCGGCTACGGCTTAGCTAGAATTCGTAATCCCCTTGCTTTTTGGGGAGCCCTAGCGAGAGCCACTGTAGAGTGGAACATTCCCATAGTTTTCACGATTAACGAGGAGCAGACAGCCCATTTCCTCTTCAGTTTAGCCAAAAAACTGCAAGAAAAGGGAAGAGAAGAAGTCAAAGTTAGGTATAAACCCAAATTTTACGCTCTAGCCGATAGGCAGCGGTTCGCCGTTCAAGGCTTACCTGGAATTGGACCGAAACTTGCAGATGAGCTCCTAAGAAAATTTGGCAGTGTCCGCAAAGTGTTCAGTGCAACAGACTACGAATTAATGAGAGTTGAAGGATTCGGCAAAAAACGAGTGAAAATCATCCGCCAATTTTTAGATACACCATACCTCGCAACCGAACAAAGAAGCTGAAGCGAAATTATTCCGTTATTTGTGCCTGTTTAAAGGTGTACCAAGCAATCATCGTGAAGACGACAAAATAGGTTAAAGCAACGACAATTGACTGCAAGAGGATAAGGGACAAAGGCATTGAATAAAGTTCTTCCAAAGGGAGACCGTCTGTTACTTGGTCAAAGCGCAACTTGTAGAAGGTAACTTCCCATGACGGATGCAGCACGTAGTTTATGAGGTTTGAACCTATGCTGTCGGTGCCCGTTGCGATTCCTAGGCCGGGAGAGTAAGGTGCTGTCTGACTAACACCTTTAACGTAACCAGAACTGCCGCTGCCAGGAACATAGGTGAGAATCCATCCTTGGCCCATTAATGCTCCAATAATGCCGCTAAGAATGCCTGAACCCAGCCAAATGCCGAATGGCACGAGAGCGGCGAGAATGGAGCTTTTAAAAATGGAGCCAATCGCTAGAATGATGGCTATCCACACCAGGGTACTCAGGATGCTTCCGATTAGGGAGAGCGGAACTAAATGCAAATTGTTTTGGGGTCCATACACGGCGTAGCCGCCTACGGTCAGGTAGACCATCAGAAAAGTGTAGGTTACTAGAAGGGTTAGGAAGGCTGCGAACAGTTTGCCTAGAAACACTGTTGTCCTGGAGATGGGCTTAGCCAGTAAAGGAACAATGGTTCCACTCTCAAACTCTCCAGAAATACTGTTCATTACCGTTACTACAGCAAACAGGAAAAATCCTATTCCACCTAAACCAAGATTTGAGTTAATTACAAAATCCGGGTTCGGTTCCATGGGCTGACCGGTTATACTGCTCCTGATGTAGCCACCTGACAGCGAAAGGGTGACGAGGGCGAAAGCTACAATCAGCATCCCTAGGAACTTTTTCTTCCGAATGTTCCAGAGAATTTCATATTTCACCATGGCGAGGAACCCATCTATCCAGCGCGGTCTAGTTCTAGAACTCTCTCGACTAGCTCTCATTTTACCGCCTCCTTTCCTAGACGTCTTGTGATAAGGTGCATAAAGACGTCTTCTAAAGTTTGTGTCCTCAAGTTCATAGATAGTACGGTGCCCCCTCCGGACGTGATTGCCTGAGAGACATGCGGTCTCACGTCGTCGCGAGTGTTCAATTTTATTAAGAGCCACCTATCTTTTTCCGAGACTTCTGTAACGAAGGGAAGGCTTTCCACTTTTTTAATAACTCTGCCTGAAAGCTTATCCACTTCAACCTCAAGGATTGCTGGTTCTGCCACTAGGGCTGAAATCTCCTCAAGTGTACCCGAAGCTAAGGACTGTCCTTTATTGATTATCGTGACATGACTACATACTTGCTGAACTTCATTAAGGAGATGTGAAGAAAGGAAGACTGTAACGCCCTCTTTAACTATTTCTTTAACGAGCCCCCTTACTTCCACCATGCCAACAGGATCCAGACCTATAGTTGGCTCATCCAAGATAATTAATTCAGGTTCATTCAGCAACGCCTGCGCTATGCCTAGGCGCTGTTGCATGCCCTTACTGTACGTTCCGATGAGGTCATTCTCACGTCCTTTCAGCCCAGCCTTTTCAAGAAGCCTAGGTATTTGCTCCCTACGCTCCTGCTCAGTCATGCCGTACATTTTTCCGAAGATGTCGAGGAGTTCACGACCTTTCAAGTGTTTGGGAAATTTCGGAAGCTCAGGCATGTAGCCCATCTTCAGCCTTACTTCAGGCTTATCCCAACTAAGTTCTTGACCGAGAACCCTCACCGAACCGCTGTCGGGCTTCAGCAACCCAACTAGAATCTTTATGGTTGTGGTTTTTCCAGCACCGTTGGGACCGAGAAAACCATGAACCGTGCCTGCTTTCACCTTGAGATTTAATCTATTCACGGCGGTTAAAGTTCCGTATCTCTTCGTCACATCTATAGTTTCTATGGCGAAATCCACTTATAGTACACCTATTTCCCAATTTTATTGCAACAACTTATATAAAAACTGACATTGCAAGCGGCGATTTTCCACTCATATTTTCGCCTCGGCTAGGAAGTCTTTGGCGTTTTTCACGGCAATTTTATAGAAAATGTAGGTCACGATTGCCGCTATGGCTCCGCTTACTGTTAAGGCAATGTAAAGGTAGGACTGCGGTAAAGGTTTAAGGAAGCCTATGGTCGCACCCATGTAAGGGATGAGTGGGGCGAGAATTACGCCAGCCAAGATTAGGCATATGATTAGGTTTACTATAGCCTCTAATGGTCTAACCATTCTCGGTCTCGGTATTTCAATGAAATCTGCGCCTTTGATTCCAGCTCGAAGCGAAACCGCGCTTAGGGAAACAATTAGGAAAATAGATTCTATCACTGCGGCGAGTATCATTCTCGGCGACGGATGAAAGAGGAGAATGCTGATGGTGCCGCATGTTAACGTTACCGCGCATGAAAAAATGACTACGAAGGCGTATTTGCATTTAACTAGGCTTTCGGCTGTGATGGGCGACGAGTAAAAGTGCCACACGGGTGAGCCTTCCTGCCCAATTATCATGGAGCCCAACATAACAGACATCATGGTTCCAGACATCAGAAAACTCAGGGCTAACATGAATAAAGGGTCGTATGGGGATAAGGTTCCAGTTTGGCTCCTCTGCATGAATGGCATAATCATTGAAATCACGATTACTATTGGCAGAACAAAGAAGTACATTAGCTCGCGACGCCTCGTGAACGCCTTAAAGTCCTTTCTCATGATAGCCGCCTCCGCCGAGGAAAAGCCTAGTTTGCCCCATATGCCAACTTTCGGCGCATAGACACTAACTGAAATTCTTATGGCGGGCGGCTCGTAAATCCCAAACATGGTATTCAGTTTAACCGTTGCCACAAAAAGAATAGCCAAAAAGAATAGGAAACTTAGGGAAAAAACAAATGCTTGTATTATTTGACCGTTTGTAAAAGAGTAGAGGACCATGCTGGGCCATATGTAAGGTATGAACCACAACGTTTTCTGTCCGCTGGCGAACGCCCCCAGAATCGCAACGTAGTTCGCTCCAGACATAAAAAAGAAGTAGATTATGTAAAAGGCTAGGAAAAAGAGGATTGAGCCGAAAAACCTAACCCAGATCGCAGCCTTCCCCGACGACTTATAAACGGCTCCCGCTAGCCTAACTTGAAGGACTCTGAAAATTTCTGTGGTGGCGCTGGCAACGAAAGAAATCGCGAGTAAGGCGAAAACTGTTAATACGGCTAGGGAAACCCTCCCAATGAAGACTGAAAAAACGGATATTCCCGAAATAAAGGAGATCAATATAGCCAACTGAATACCCATTAAGTTTGCCAAGATAGAAGCGAGGGTATGCTCCCCCCAAGTGATAGGCAACCAGTAAGGCGGCTGAATCGAAGACTGCACACCTGCACGTTGAATTTGACTCATCATAGTGAAGATTAGGCTGTACGTGAGAACTATTGTTGGAGCAGCTATGAAGAATTTTTCAGCGCCGAGAAGAATGAGTGACTTCATGTCTGGACTCGTAAACGTTGGATTATTGTAAAGTGTTCCGAAAAGCCATCCTACGGCTATACCTAGGAGACAACTGCCCCCATAAATTACATACTGAAGAATTCTATTTTCCCTAAACCGCCTAAACCTCTGACCGTGAATGAGCCTGCCAGATTTGACGTCGACGCTTACGAGCCTAAGGACGTTCCTCCATTTCATTTCGTAAGCGCCTCGACCACGTCCTTAATGTCACTTGTTCCCGTAAGCGTGAGGAAAATTTCCTCTAGGTTTGAACCCGGAAGCCTCGCCTTCGCCCTAAGTTCATCCATGCTTCCCACGGCGAGAAGCCTTCCTTCATACATGATTGCGATTCGGTCGCACATGGCTTGGGCTATCTCCAGAATATGAGTCGACATAATGGTGGCTACGCCTTTCGAGGCAAGTTCACGGAGTAAATCCTTAATGATTCTGGCTGAACGCGGATCAAGTCCGTTTAAAGGTTCGTCCAGAAGGAGAAGCTTCGGTTTGTGAATAAAGGCTGATATGAGCGCTATTTTTTGCTTCATGCCCATTGAATAGGAGCTTATCAGGTCGCCTTCTCTGCCTTCTAATCCTAGGGCTTCTAGATACTCGCTGATGCGCTCCTTCTTCTCTTGGGCGTTGACGCCGTAAATGTCCGCTGTGAAGTCGAGGTATTCTATGCCTGTCAGAAATTCGTATAGGCGCGGAGCCTCTGGAACATATCCAACTTGAGCCTTTATTGCAACAGGATTTTCCTCGGCGTTTATGCCTAAAACGTTCACAGACCCTGAGTCAGGCTTAACTAACCCTAATATCATCTTGAGCAAGGTGGACTTGCCTGAGCCGTTTGGACCTAAGAGCCCGAAAATTTCACCTTGCCTCACGTCTAAATCGACGTAGTCTACAGCCACCACATCGGCATAACGCTTACTAGCACCCATCAATTTCACAACTAACTCGGAATCTGAAACCATAATGATATCCCCCATACGTTTATGCAGAATCCCAACCG
>JBBIVD010000044.1:0-8358 GCA_037439925.1 Candidatus Bathyarchaeota archaeon | reverse complement strand
GGAAGTTATCAACAGATTAGGGAAGCTGTGGAACGTTGCATCTACAGTGCAGCCTCAGGAGGAGGCTACGCCTTCGACCTCGGGGGAGAAACCTACGCTGGAATCGACGTAAACAGGCTAAAGTACACAATTGAATACGCTAAGAAGATAGGAAGATATCCCCTAAAGAGAGTTGAGGCTGAGGAGAAAAATTAGCCTTTAGGCCTAGGCGCAGTCCGACCGTCACTGCCGTTTTTGAATTCGAAATTCCTCGGTTTATCGCCTAGCTTTTTAGTTTAGTCAGCACTTCTTCTTCGATCCATTTTTCGCCCTTTGTGGTCAACCGCCATTCAGGTCTGGCGGGATCAGGCTTGAAAACTATTCCCCTCTTAGTCATTTCGTTGAGGCGCCCAGGAACCATTGCCTTAATTCCGCTCGCTTCAAGCAGCTGAGTTATTTGAGCCACCGTATACCGTTTTTCTTCAGAAGCATATAAGATCAGGCCGATAGCCTCGTAGTGAGTGAGTTCCTTTCTGGCAGTTATTATTGGTCCGTCCGTTGTGAATTCCACGATTCCCTCAAGCTGAGCCTTCACTGGCGGAGTCAACTTTGTGGAAACTAAATCACCTATTTCGCCCATAAACTGAGGCGGCATACTCCTGAGCGTTTCAAGAACCTCTTGGGGGTTATCCGCCTCAATGATTATGTCTCCGAAGGGCGCCTTAATTCGCACCTGAACCTTCCCCATTTTAACGTCCCCTTAGGGATGAAACACAATAACTCTATTGACCATTTGCCATTTATAATTTTGTAAAACTTTAATTTTCTTTCTAAAGCACGCAAGTGAAACCTTCACTAGAAAAGCGAGAGTTGGGTCACTAAGGAAAAATATATAACGTTCCTATAAATTTTTAGTTGGCATCATGATAAGGTGTTACCCGCAAAACGATTCAACGGAGAGGATCTTATAATTGAAGGTAGAAAAAGATATTGAAATTGTATCTGCGGGCCACCTCTGTCTCGATATAATACCTGCTTTTACAATTGAAAAAGAAGTGGATAATCTTACAGACGTCCTTATACCTGGCAAAATGATTAATATGGGTAAATGCGTTGTTGTGGCCGGTGGTCCCGTTACGAATGCCGGCGTTTCTATCCGCCGGCTCGGTGTGAAAACTGAATTAATTGGGAAAGTAGGGAATGATGAGTTCGGCAAACTTGTTCTTGATTGGTATGAAAAAAATGAACGACATTTTAAAGGTATTAAAATGGTGGATGGCGAATCAACTTCATATACCATTGCGATTTGTATACCAGGCATAGACCGTTTTTATTTGCATCATTGTGGTGCAAATGACACGTTTGGTTATGAGGATATGGATTTCGATCTTGTGCGGCGTTCAAAACTGATGCTTTTCGGCTATCCGCCATGGATGAAAAAGCTTTACGAAAACGAAGGAATGGAGTTAACGAAAATCCTCGAAAAAACCAAAGAATTAGGAACCACAACTGTGCTTGATCTTTCGCTTCCCGACGAAAACAGTCCTGCTGGCCGCGCCGACTGGCTGGCAATTCTTAAAAACTGGGTTCCACTAACAGACATTATGGCACCAAGCGTAGAAGAGATATTTTATTTTCTTCATAAGGAAAAATTCCTCGAAAAAAAGGCGAATCTTGGACCCAAGGAGAGCGTACTCGACCATATAACTGTGAAAGAAGTTTCCACTATGGGAGAAGAATTAATAGAAATGGGAACAGGAATAGCCTTGATAAAATGCGGTCGTAGAGGATTGTATATTAGAACCGCTGATCAGGACCGGCTTAAAGAATTCGGTGCGGCTAAATGCTCTGATCTCGAAAATTGGGCGAACCGTGAACTTTGGTTCCCTGTTTACCAGGAGGAAAAATTCGTGGGCGCACTGGGCTCCGGCGACTCAGCAATCGCTGGCTTTCTAGCCGCATTCGTCTGGAACCACACTCTTGAATCCTGTTTAAGGTACGGAAACGCCGCTGGAAGTATGAACGTCACTGTTCCTGACGGGCTTTCGTGGAATAAAGGATTCGACGATTTAACAAAAAGAATTAAATCAGGGTGGAAAACAAAGAATTTGAAGATCAATGAGGAAGGCTGGAAGAAAGAACGTGGATTCTGGGTTGGACCTAATAACCGTGGTAAATGGGAATCGCAATCACAGATAATGTAGAGGGAATATAGTGTCAAAGACAAAGAAAAGAGACGAATTCGTTGAGAAAAAGATCAAAAGTATGAGTTTAGAGGAAAAGGTCGGACAGTGCTTAACCTTCACTTGGCGCAGCAGCCTAATAACGCCAAGCACATTTGAAATGATCACGAGACTGCATGCTGGCGGCCTTTGCCTTGAACCTTACACACTTGAAACTTGCAAGAATCTCTATTGGGGCCGTTCGCAGATAGATCCGAATTTTAAAGAACCAGCAGATTACTTCACTATCTCAAACACCTATTTTAATCCTAGAACACCTGGTATTAGCATAACTCCAGAAGAATACACGGAATCTCTGAATAAACTGCAGAGAATCGCCATGAGCAGGCCTTCTGGGATTCCCCTTCACATGACCATTGACTTCGAAGGCGATTTCAAAAACGACTACACTTCTGGCGGGATAAGGCAGTTCCCCCCTCCTATGGGTTTAGCCGCTATTGGCGACGTCAACCTCACTTACCAAGTAGGTCTAACCATTGGTAAACAATTGAGTGCCATAGGCGTTACCCAAATATATTCGCCAGTCTGCGATGTAAACACGAATCCTAGGAATCCTGAAATTGGAGTTAGGTCTTTTAGCGACGACCCTAAGGTTTGTGCAAAATTCGCTGTTGCCTTGGCTAAAGGTTTGCAGGATGGCGGCCTAGTTGCAACTGCAAAACATTTTCCTGGAAGGGGAGATTCGGGAATTGACGCCCATGACGTGCTGGATGTGATTAAAGCTGACAAAAAGAGGATGCACGATGTCGAATTATATCCTTTCAAAGCCGTAATAGACGCTGGAATAAAAGGTATCATGACAGCGCATACTATTTATCCAGCGTATGACGAGGAATACCCTTCAACTTTATCGCCACGTATCCTCACTGAACTTTTAAGAAATGAATTAGGATTCGATGGTGTCATTGTTTCCGATGCTATTGGTATGGCTGCCATCCTTAAGAAGTGGCCTGTTCCGAAAGCAGCCGTACTGGCGTTAAAAGCAGGAGTTGACACAATACTTTTAAAGGCAGATGATGAGTCGAGGTCGCAGTGCTTTTTTGGAATAAAACATGCTGTTGAAACAGGTGAACTATCTGAAGACAGGCTTAACGACGCCGTTAGACGCCTTTTAATCATGAAGTACGATCAAGGCTTGTTTGAAAAAGCTGGAAAAATGGACCCGAGGAAAACTCGTGCCATCGTCAGAAGCAAAAAAGTCATAAATCTATCCATGAACGTTGCAAGGAAGGCATTAATGATACTACGTGATGACAAAAAGTTACTGCCGTTAAAAAAGGAACAGAAAATACTGGTCATTGAACAGCGCATTCCTTACGCATTTCTCGGGAAGGATTCTTACAGCCACACGCACATGTTCTGCGAGGCAATGGTGAATCATTCATACAATCTAATTCTGACTGACACGGAATTTCACGCAACTGACGAAGAAGTCGCAGAATGCCTCGAGCTTGCCAAACAAGCAGACCTTGTTGTTATGACCAACTATTACGCACGAATTGAGAAGAGAGGAAATAATCAGCACCTCGTCAAGAAACTAAAAGAAGCGGGGCATACGGTTGTCGTTGTAACTAACTATCCCTATATAGAAGGAGTCACAAAGGAAGCCGACGCTGTAGTATGCAATTTCAGTGCGTCACCTGACTCCATAAGGGTTTCAGCCGATCTGCTTTTTGGAAAAATTAAACCTTCGCCATCAACAAAACTGCCCGTAAGTAATGCTCCATAAGTAATGCGTAAAAAATATGGGAGCTGACATAAAAAAAAGTTTGTTGGATATGATATAATACAAATGTAAAAGGCGAATAAGCTCTTTTAAAGGAGAAAATGATGAACTCAAAAAACTTGAAAATAAGCGATGTATTTAGAATTTCAGGAGCACAGATAACTGAGATTTATGTTAAGAATAAAATGGGCGTTCATTTTCAAGGAATGTCAAAGACAATGCAATTCCCCCAGACTATTTTCCTTCAGGGTGCTCCAACTTGCTCAGTAGGCATATCTCCAGACGGCTTATACAATCGGCTTAACGATGCAGGTAGGCTGGTCTTCTTGAATCAAAAAGCGATTCAATTTGCCTCTGCACCATTTATCCGTATCCCTGCCCCCCAAACATCAATTAAGCCAGGAGTGTTTGGAGGAGGAAAATTTATTATGCTCACTACGAAAAAACCTCAGGTGATAGAAAGCCCTGACGATATACCCGTATCGGAAAATTATTATCATAAGCCTGTATCTGTGAAACAAACTTCAATTGCAATTGCTCCGCCTTTAGCAGAAATAACATATAAATTGGGAAGGGTCAGAGTAACGAGGAGAATGATTTCTCCTTTTTTATCGGGGGATGCCCAAACTTTTATGCCTATTGGCGTAGAGGAGTACGAAGTAACCAATTCTATAAATCAGATTCAAAAAATTACGTTAGTGATACCTAGACCGTCTCTGGTAAATCTTCAAGAAAAAAAATATCGGCCAATCGACCAGGACAGCGTCTTTGTATGTTCAACACCGTTGAAGGGCCATATCCACGAAGATTTCACATATGCTGGCATAAGAGGAGTGGTGATGGGTAACTCCGAAAGCCTGGAAAGAATGGTTATCGCTGTGCCGGAAATGAAAAATATGACGATTGATACACAGCCTTATTTTAGATTAAACAGTTTAAAACAGGACTTACTATTGAGCGCTGACGGCAGTTTTTACGAAAAGCACGGACCTAAAGCCAACAATGATTATGGCTCAGCCATCGGTGTTACTTTTAATTTGGAGCCAAAAGCCACAGTAAAAATACCTTTTGCCATAGTTTTTGATTTTCCAGAGCAATGGTATTGTGACGGAGCGAAATTTGAACGTAAATACGTCAGATATTTTGATAACAAAGAAACTCGAGCCAAAGATATGGCGAAAATCGCCTTAAACAATTATCAGCGATGGCTAAATCGGACAACGGCAATCCAAAATAAGATATTTGAAAATATACAGAAAAGCCCATCCTATAAAAATGACCGTGAAGGAGCCTTGCGGCTAGCAAGACTGATATTCAATGAATTCCATTTTCCTCTGGCGAACGCCACTGTTTGGATTCAAGATGAGAATGGCAATGATGTGGCAAGATTTCTAGAATGTTTTGATTATCCCTATATTAATTCCTCAGATGTTGATTGGTATTCAATGATACTGCTGATGCTTTTTCCAAATATAGAGGAAGAACTTTGTCAGCGTGAAATTGATTCAATTATGCAGGAAAATCTCAAGGAACGGTATTATCATTTCCATGCATCTTTTGTTGAGGTTAGAAAGCATTTTGAAGACAATCCAGAAGCGTACAAAGGCAAGTCGCTGACCCACATAAAAGCTGCCACTAAAATTAAGGGGAGCGTATCGCATGATTTAGGAGCCATGACGATAGGGCATGCCCTCCGCAATGTAAGCGATTACACCTGGTATAATACAAATTATTGGACAGACCTTTTCCCTAAGCTGGCCTTGAGAGTATTGCGCAACGTTAAATTCACAGGTGATACGGACTTTTTGAAGAAAAATTGGCAGACGCTTAAATTTGGATTTGAATATTTAGAAAAGCTTGACAGGGACAAAGACGGCATTCCTGAAGGTAATCCTAATGAAGTCAAGAATACTTTTGATAATATAAACTTATTCGGCATAGATTCTTACAGTGCTAACCTTTTCCTCGCCTCCTGTAAAGCCATGATTAAAATGGCTGACATGATGAAAGACGAGTCTGCAAAAAAAGAATACGAAGAGATTTTCAAAAAGGGTTTTGCGGTTTATGAGAAATTGTGGGTAGACAAGAAAAATAGAATAGGACAGAGGTTGCAGTATTACGTCACTTGCTATGACCCTCAAACAAGAAAAACGAACACAGATGTCTGGACCAATCAGCTTGACGGCTTGTGGTATTTAATAGCCATGGGAGAAGAACCTTTTATTCCTCATGAGAAGGTGAGAAAAGTCCTCAAGACAATTTATAGGAATAACCGTACTCCCATGGGCTGGGCTACTGCTCGTACGCAAAATGGTAAGCCGGTAAAATCAGACCAGGGAAAGGATGTTTATATAGCGTCAAATTACGTCCTTGCCCAACTTCTCGATTATTATGACTTAGTTAAAGAAAGTAAAGAAGTGTATAAAATGATGGATAAAGTTGTATTCCAGCATGGCAATTCCTTGATAACCCCGGACAGCGTTAGACCGACATTTGAAAAGGAAAAAGGAGAATCGAAAAAGGGTCCTCATTACATTGTAGCCGGTTATACCAGACCAGGCGCAATATTTACGCAATTGGCAATACAATTTGTTAAAGAAACCCAAAAGCAAAGTAAGACCATAACAATAGACTCTAAGCAATTAAATTCCTTTCTAAATACTCTATTTCATGAAATCTAAATAGAATTTAGCATTATCTGTAAACCTTTACTCAGAATGATTCGGTGCTGCAGATGACTTAGCATATGTGAAAGGTGTGACGTAAAATCGTGTTAGTGCCTTATTTCTCGCGTGGGACATCAATGGCGACGTAGAGAATGTTGTTTCCTCGGACAAGTACGCTTCCATAGTTGGCTGTTAACTCGTCCTTTATGTATTCTGAGGCGCTGTTAAGCATTATGTTCATGTAGCCGTCGCATTGGGTCATCGTGCCCTTATATTCGATGCCATTTTTCAGCATCACAGCAATGTAAGTGTTAAGCTTCTTTATCAGCACATTCAAAGGCTTTTTACTAGGCTCCATAAATGCACCGCCAATCGCCAGTTAGCATTAACATTCCATTCGATATAAAAACCTTATCCAGCATGCCTCCAGCCCTTTATAAACTGAAAACCAGAGTTCCCTTTCCAGCAGAAATGCTTTTTAAATTTGCGTCTCTTGTCATGAATGCCGATGCCTATGACCCGAAGCTCAAAAACAATGAAGAAAGCCCCTCAGTTAAGACATAAGCTGAAAGACCTAATAAACAAGCTTGACAAGGAAGAACTGAACCTCCTAATCCTTAAGGACGGCGAAATCATTTACTCGAGTAGAGAAGACGGAATGGCTCCGTTGCTGGAGGCAATAGACCAGTTAGGGCTAGAGAAGCTCGTTGATTCTACGGTTGTGGACAAGATAGTGGGAAAGGCAGCCGCCCTCTTAATCGCCTACTTTAAGGCGAAAGAAGTTTACACCAAACTCCTAAGCAGAAGCGCTATAAAAGCCCTTAAAGCACATGGAATAAACTACGAGGCTGAAAGAGTCATTGACCACATCAGAGACAAAGAGAATAAAGACATCTGTCCCTTCGAAAGAATGGTTCTAAAAATTGAAGACCCGCAAGAAGGATACAAAAAAATAAAGACAAATTTAAGTGAAAAGCAGAAATTAAGTGCCGACGCAATGTGAGACAACTGTTTTAGTTATTTCTAACGCTGATTCTTCTGATTAAGGTTGGAGGCGAACATGGCAGGCTTAGGGCTTGAAGGCTTTCTTTAATGGTTTCAGGATTTTCCAGCAGCTTTTTAATTCCTTGGACGTGTGCGGCGCCGACAAGCGCAAGTATGTTGGGTTCTTCCCTTTCGTCCATTCTTTTCGTTGCGATCCAAGCCAGTCTAGCAGCCATTAAAGCGTTTCTTTCTTCTATGAGCACTCGGCATAAGTTAGGCGCAATTATGCGTAGTTTCTCTAGATTCTCCATGGATCGCCTTGTCGCTTCTTCTTTGAAGCCTTTTTCCCAAAGCCAAGGAATATCATTGTCTCCAGTTCTCGGGAAGGGAAAAAAGAATCTGCGGGGAATCTGCGGTTGGGGCAGTCTCCAGACGCGGCGACTCATTTCTTCTTCTGACATGTCTATGAGCCAAATGTTTGCGTCTACGTTTCCTAGAGCCTCACTTGCCTCAATGAACTCGCATTTGGCTGTGCACGTCCCGATTTTGGGGCATGTTGAGCATGCGCCATTAAGTAGGCTGAAACGCCTCAAGTCCAACTCGATGGCTAGGTCCTTTGTTCCCGTTGCTTCGACGGCTCGGCGGGCTTCTCGTAGGCTTCTCCTTGTGAAGTGGGCTGTACCTAGGATATTTATGAACTTGGTGTAGTCTACATTATAGATTTCCGAGGACATGGCTATTTAGTCCTTATTCGATTTTT
>JBBIVD010000043.1:5421-8367 GCA_037439925.1 Candidatus Bathyarchaeota archaeon | reverse complement strand
AGAACCTAAAAGAACAGAGGTTGCAGACTTGCTATTTTCTGATCTTGGAACGAGCATTTACAGGCTTAGGGTATGGACAAAAATTGAAAGAGTAAACGACGACAACGATCCAGACCATTTCAATTGGACAGCCTTCGACTTCAGCACAACGGGACAATACAGTGACGCTCAAGTTTGGACTGCACAGCAAGCTAGAGATAGGGGAGTAACCAAGTTCATCGCATCAGTTTGGAGTCCGCCATGGTGGATGAAAGACACTGGCAGAGAGACGTATGGGGGTCACCTCCGAACGGACATGTACGAGGAGTTTGCAGAATGGCTGGCTGCATATGTGATAGGATACAAGAATAATCATAATATAACCATAGGCTGGATTGGCCTACAAAACGAGCCCGACTGGAGTGCCTCATGGGAAACATGCCTATACACTCCTGAACAGATGAGGGACGTAATTAAGGTTGTGGGCGCAAAGTTTTCAGCATTGAATATATCAGCAAAAATTGTGGTGCCTGAAGCTACGGGCTCCTCTAGTGCTCCTGGATACTTATCGACCATAATGGCTGATCCAGACGCAGCCAAATACGTCGACGTTTTCGCCAACCACCTATATGACACAGACTTCTTTAAACCAGATGAGAAAATTTCGTCTTTGCAAGCAGTTGCGAGATTGGGCGCCACATATAATAAGCCCATATGGCAAACAGAGTACAGCCTTCTCAGCGGCAGCGAACAAGGCACCTTCAGGGAAGCACTCTATACAGCCCGCCACATTCACAACGTGCTAACCTTCGAGAATGGTTCAGCATACTTGGTTTGGGGACTTTTTTGGGACAAATCCAGCCCTGGGCAGGGTCTAATAACTATCAGCCAAGACGGTAGCAGTTATACCGTCACTCCTAAGTTTTGTGCTGCTAAACAATTTTTCAAGTTTATAAGTTCAGGATCAAAAAGGATAAGGGCAGTTGCTAATAATCCTAACATTCTGGTCTCTGCATACGTGGATGAAAGGAGTGGCAATGTTACCATCGTGGCAATAAATAAAGGTAAAAATAGCATCACCACGGCATTCATCCTAAAGAATGTTACAATTGCCTCCTTCAAACAATATCGAATGTCAGCTTCTGAAAACTGCGCATACATCGAAGAAATTGCGGTTTCAAACAACTCTTTTAATGCCACTCTTCCGCCAGAGAGCATAACCACTTTTGCTAACACCGCTAACGGCACAGTAATAGTGAAAGAAGTGCCATCAACGATTCCTTGGGTGTGGATTACAATTGCAACATTAGTCGTCATCGTCGTCGCAACTGTCTACTTAAGGAAAAGGAAAAACCGTGAATGAATAATCTTCTATGGGCTAGCCCTACCGCTTGGAAGCATTAACACCGTCAACGATTAAAATGAATAACCCCTTTTTCTCTCTTTTACAGTATGAGCGTCGCTAGTTTGAGTTGTTTCACTCCTCTTTTACTCATTAGTTCTTTGGCTAGGTTTTGAATGGTCTTCGCCTCGCCTTTAAATGCTATGACTAGGAGGCAGTTTTCCTCGTCTAAATGGACATGCATAGTTGAGTTAATTACGTTTCCATAAACATGCTGAGTGTCTGTTAGGCTTTCTTCTAAGCCCTTAACTTCATGATCGTAAATTATCGTGATGGTTCCAGTTGCCAAGCCCTTTTCTTCATACGTCCACTTATACTCAGTTAAAAAATTACGCATAGCGACTTGAATTGCCTTCGACCTATCATAACCTAGGGTGGCAATTGTTTCATTAAACTCCTCGAGCAGATCAGGAGGCACTGAAACACTAAACCTTAAAACTCCTTTCCTAGCCATAATTAACTCCTCTCAATCGAAATAGTGTTACATAAATGGAAATATTAAGGTTCAAGCCATTAAATTATCTCTAGCATCCTTTATCATCAAAATCTTTTAAGGTGCCGCTTATCAACTTTTTGTAGGCTGTTTGGAGCGCTAGCACGCAATGGAGAACCTAAGCAAGGATGCGCATCATACTAATAATGCCATGGTCGTAGAGTCAAGTGGGCTAGGTGAGAAAATAAAAGGAACGCTTCTTCTAAAAGTGGATTCGGAAAGGCTGGAAATTGAAAAAATTCGAGTTGCCGCAAACATAATCAAGAAGGGCGGAGTCGTCGCCTTTCCAACAGAGACGGTTTACGGTCTTGGCGCAGACGCCCTGAATCCAGAGGCGGTGGCTAAAGTGTTTGAGGCGAAGAAACGGCCTGCAGACAATCCAATAATTGTTCACGTAGCCAATAGGGAAGACGTTTACCGACTTGCGAAAAATATTCCCGAAGCTGCTGAGAGGCTTATGAACCGTTTTTGGCCTGGTCCACTAACTCTCATATTGAAGCGGTCTAAGCTTGTGCCCGACATAACGGTCGTGGGCTTGGACACAATAGCCATAAGAATGCCCAGTAATAAGGTTGCCCTTGCATTAATTAGGGAATCAGGAACTCCGATTGCGGCTCCCAGCGCAAATCTCGCTGGAAAGCCCAGCCCTACAACGGCGAAACACGTCATAGACGACCTCGCAGGAAGAATCGACGTTATACTTGATGCTGGACCCACAAAAATCGGCGTGGAATCAACAGTCATTGACATGACAACTTCTATTCCTCAAATTTTGAGACCCGGAGGAACGCCCTACGAAAAATTGAAAAGCGTTTTGGGCGAGGTTAAACTGCATCCCGTCGCCGTTGCGAATAGAAAAGTGCGTGTAGTTCGGGCGCGTTCGCCTGGAATGAAGCATAGGCACTATGCTCCAAACGCAGAAATGGTCGTAGTTGAAGGAGAATTTGACAAGGTTATAGGGAAGGTTCAGGAACTCGCCAGCTTATACATGGCGGAGGAAAAAAGGGTGGGCATCTTGGCGACAGATGAAAGCCTATCTAACTATAACGCAGATGTCGTTAAGTCTCTTGGA
>JBBIVD010000043.1:0-5411 GCA_037439925.1 Candidatus Bathyarchaeota archaeon | reverse complement strand
CATGACAATTATCGCCAAAAACCTGTTTAGGCTTCTCAGGGAGTTTGACGAAGAGAAAGTCGATGTAATCATTGGGGAAGGAATAACTCCGGAAGGTTTAGGACTAGCAGTTATGAATAGGCTTAGGCGAGCGGCGAACTTCAATGTAATAAAAGTTTGAAGGTTACGTCCAACGCCATATTTTTCTGCCGTAGAAGATTTCTGGCAATATTAGTAGGCCTGACAGGGAAGCGATTATGGCGATAGCCCACTCCATTGGGTCGTCCAGCACAACCGTTCCAAACAATCCGATGAACGGCACGAGAATCGTCAAAAATGCTGATACAATTACGGCGACTAGTAAGAATTTGTTAGAGAGGAATCCGACTCGAAATGCATTGCGCCTTTCAGACCTGCAGTTCCACACGACGAACAGTTCCTGCAAAGTCGCCCGTATAAAAGCCATCGTCCTCGCTTGCGCCAACTTTGTCTCTGTTAGAGGCCCAGGAAGCATGTAGTACTGCCAATAGAACAGTCCTCCGGTTAAGAGGAATTGCAATGTAAAGGTGGTAATTATTGAGGCTATTCTTCCGTGTAATATTCCTTCGTTTGGATTCCGTGGTGGTCTTTCCATCACGTCCTTCTCAGGCGGATCCATAGTTAATGCGAGCGCTGGTCCTCCATCGGTGACGAGGTTTATCCATAGGATCATGCCTGCGGTTAATGGAAGCTCTAAGCCCATGAGTGCGAATGTTCCAATTATAGCCAGTTCGTCGAAGTTGCAACGTAATAGGAAGAAGGAGAATTTTCGAATGTTATCGTAAATAGATCGTCCTCCTTCGACGGCGTTGACTATTGTGGCGAAGTTGTCGTCCGCCAGCACCATGTCCGCTGCTTCTCGGGTTACGTCTGTGCCGGAAATTCCCATGGCTACGCCGATGTCCGCCTGCTTAAGCGCTGGAGCGTCGTTCACTCCGTCGCCAGTCATGGCAACAATGTGACCCTTCTTTTTTAGCGCCTTAACTATTCGGATTTTATGTTCGGGCGAAACCCTAGCGTAAACTGAAACGTCTTCCACTATTTTCTCGAACTCTTCATCACTCATTTCGTCCAGTTCGGCGCCTGTGAGAACCCTATCGCTTCTCAGCATGCCCAATTCCTTGGCTATCGCAACTGCCGTGAGTTTATGGTCTCCAGTGATCATAACTGTCTTTATGCCCGCCTGCTGGCACTTTTGGTTAGCCTCTTTCGCTTCTTCCCGCGGCGGGTCAATCATCCCCATTAAACCCACGAAGACTAGGTCTGACTCCAAGCTTTTGTCGTCAAATTTTTCCGTGGTATTGTCAGACAATTCTTTGTACGCCACGCCGAGCACACGTAGGGCTTCGCTCGCCATCTTCTCATTCATTTCCAAAATTGCTTTTTCTTCTTTTGCACTGAGTTTCTTTATTTCATCGTTTTTTAGGATGTAAGAGCAGCGTTCTAGGACGATTTCTAGCGCTCCCTTAACATAGGCGAACAGTTTTCCTTCTGGCGTTTTGTGGACGGTTGTCATTCGCTTTCTTTCGGAAGTGAAGGGCACTTCATGCACTCGGGGATAAGTTTTTTCCAGTTCTTCTTTGGTCATTCCTGCTTTGGCTGCAGCTACGATTAATGCGCCTTCCGTGGTGTCTCCTATCACAGTCTTTCCGTCATACGAGGCGTTGGTGCACAGCGTACCAGCCCTCAAAAGCAAGTTGAGACCGTTATCTTCTTTAGGGTCGATGCGGTTGCCTTCTCGGAGGAATTCGCCTTTAGGCTCGTAGCCGCTTCCCGTTACATCAATTATTTTGCCATTAACGTATATTTTGCGTACAGTCATCTCGCCCTTAGTTAAAGTGCCAGTTTTATCTGAGCAAATGACGGTCGTAGCCCCTAACGTCTCCGCTGAGGAAAGCCTTCTGATTATGGCGTTGCGTTTTGCGAGTTCACGGGCGCCGAGGGCGAGGGACACTGTCACTACGGCTGGCAAGCCTTCTGGAACAGCTGAAACAGCGAGCGCCACGGCTGTCATAAACGTGTCCATAATGTTCTCGACGACGGCGGTTCCTCTGTATCCCTTAATAACGAATATTTCGTATAATTCAAGGGCGAATATGATGGCACACACAATAACGATTATTATCCCCAACTTTTTGGCGAAGCGCCCCAACTTCTGCTTAAGGGGAGTTTCCTCCTCCTCTACGGCTTGAACCATTTCAGCGATTTTTCCGAACTCCGTGTTCATGCCAGTTGACGTTATTACGGCTTTTCCCCTACCGTAAATTACGTGGGTCGCCATGAAAACCGAGTTCTTTCTGTCGGCTATGGGCGTCTTCTCATCGATAACGCCCGTTTCCTTCTCCACGGGCGTGGATTCACCAGTTAAAACAGCTTCATCCGTCTTCAAGTCAACTGTTTCTATTAAGCGTCCGTCTGCTGGAATTCGGTCTCCAGCCTCTAGTAGGAGGATGTCCCCAGGCACGACTTCTCTCGCTGGTATGATGACCTCTTTTCCTTCACGCAGTACCCGCGCCTTAGGGGCGGTCAATTTTTTCATGGCTTCCATTGCCTTTTCCGATCGGTATTCCTGAACAAAGCCGACGACGGCGTTGAGAACCACGATGGCGCCGATGGTTATTGCGTCCACATACTCATTTATAGCGCCTTCCCCGCTAGGGGCAGTGGATGTTTTATACCATGCTATCATTATGGAAATTGCGACGGCGATTAGAAGCATGATTACGAATATGTCCTTAAACTGACCTAGAAAAATTTGGAGGGCAGTTACCCTTTTCCTTTCTTTTAACTCATTGAAGCCGAACTCACGTAGCCGACGCTCAGCCTCCTCGCGGCTTAATCCTCTAGGATCAGCCTTTAAAGCGCTCATTACCTCCTCGGTTTTCATGCTGTGCCACGTGGAAGCAACGTCGACCCGTTTAGCCATCGAATATTTCCCAGCTTGCCGTAGTTCTGACCTTAGGCTTAAAGAATTACATGCTTATAGAATTTTCTTCACGGTTGCATAGTTAGAAAAGGTTAAAAAGTCATGCCCTTTCATTAGGAAAGGGAAAAAATGATGTATGGGGCAAATGAATGGAACTGCTAATTGCATTATTCGCTGGCTTAACTTCAATTGCCTTCGCAACTTACTTGTTCTTTTACGTGGATAGGCAGGAAAGCGGAAGCCAGAGGATGCAGGAGATTTCGGCGGCGATAAGGGAAGGCGCAACAGCCTACCTTAAAAGGCAGAATATGACGCTGGCAGTTTTCGTGCTGATAATGGCTGTAATCATAGGAATATTTCTCGGTTTCAATATGGCATTAGCCTACGTCCTCGGCTCAATCTGCACCACAATAGCCAGCTTTGTAGGAATGAGTGCAGCCATAAGAGCAAACGTTAGAACGTCCAACGCCGCAAGAAAAGGTTTGAACCAAGCCTTTCCAATGGCTTTCTACGGCGGAGCGGTGATGGGACTATCCATAGTCGGACTAGCCCTGCTCGGAATAACCGTCCTCTACTATATTTATGGAGACCCAGAAATCATTCTAGGCTTCAGCTTCGGCGCAAGCGCCTTAGCCCTCTTCGCGAAGGCTGGCGGGGGCATTTACACAAAGACCGCTGACGTAGGCGCCGATTTAGTGGGGAAAGTTGAAATCGGCATTCCAGAAGATGATCCGAGGAACCCAGCAGTGATTGCAGACAACGTGGGCGACAATGTGGGCGACGTGGCGGGCATGGGCGCCGACCTGATTGACTCCTATATTGCCAGCGTTATAGCGGCGATGATAATAGGCGCCACGTTGAAGAATGTGACCTACGTGATTCTTCCGCTCTTGATTGCTGCGGTCGGAACCTTTGCCTCTATAATCGGAATGCTCTTCGTAAGGGTTGGGAAAAGGGGCAGCCCAGGCGCAGCCCTCAATAGGGGAACGTTTTCAACATGCTTCATTTTCGCAGTTTTCACCTTCCTAATAATCAATTATTTTCTGGGAATGGGAAAAGAGGGTTTAGGCGTATTTTATGCTACAGTCGCGGGTTTAATCGCTGGAATGGTCATCGGCATAACAACCGACTACTTTACGTCCATAGATAGACCAATGGTTTATAAGACTGCGGAAGCCGCGAAAACAGGTGCAGCCATAAACATCCTCTCGGGCTTTTCATACGGCATAGTAAGCATTGTGCCCCCCGTGATTGGAATATGCGTTGCAACCCTAGCCTCATGGTATCTTGCTGGAATGCATGGCGTAAGCAGCGTTTACGGAGTCGCAATCTCCGCTGTCGGGATGTTATCCATAGTCGGAATGATAATTTCCGCAGACGCTTACGGACCCATAGTGGACAATTCGAAAGGAATAGCTGAACAGTCAGGTCTCGGAAAAGAAGTAATAGAAGTCGCCGACAAGCTTGACGCAGCGGGCAACACTGCGAAGGCAATAACAAAGGGCTTCGCCATAGGCGCAGCAGCATTGACAGTCCTAGCATTATTCGTGGCGTACGCAGAACTGGTGGGAATCGAAAAGGATCCCTCAACAGGTCTATACATAATTAACCTTATTGACCCGAAGGTTATAGCTGGAGTTTTCGTGGGCGCAATGATGCCGCCTCTGCTCTCCGCATTACTCATATTGGCCGTTGGAAAAAACGCCTTCAGAATGATCGAAGAAGTTAGGAGACAATTTAAAGAGATTCCAGGCTTACTTGAAGGAAAAGCCAAACCAGACTATGCCAAATGCGTCGACATAGCGGCAAAAGGCGCACTAAAAGAACTTACGCTCCCATGTGTTTTGGCAATCGTAGCCCCATTGGCAGTCGGCTTCCTACTAGGCAAAGAAGCTCTTGGCGGATTCCTAGCTGGCAGCATAGTTACAGGAATAATCTTCGCTTTATTAATGGCTAATTCCGGAGGAGCTTGGGACAACGCTAAGAAATATATCGAAGCTGGAGCCCATGGAGGCAAAGGTTCAGAAGCCCACAAGGCTGCTGTTACAGGCGACACCGTTGGCGATCCATTTAAGGATACTGCTGGACCATCATTGAACACGATGATAACAGTGATGTCCCTTGTTGCTTCGGTGTTTGTTCCCCTCATCGCCGTATATGCCCTATTCTAGAGAAGAATCATTCCGCCTACTATTAGACAGTTACTTTACCCTTAAAATTCCAATCTTCAGTCGCAAATTTTGTTTTGCGAAGCCTTTCAGCTAGTTTTCGCTCGTAACTCGTTAGTTTTTCCTCTACAAGCTGTATTTTTAGTGCCTTTTCAAATCCTCTAACTAGAGCTTGGTACACCTCTTCCATGGACACCCGTGATTCAAGTTCCTGTTTGGCAGACGTCAACTTCTTCTTTTACACCTCCAATACATCCAGCAAATTTTTTGCCCACGGCACCTTGAGGAAAGTAAACATT
>JBBIVD010000042.1:0-8378 GCA_037439925.1 Candidatus Bathyarchaeota archaeon | reverse complement strand
CATCCCCACTCCTACCAGAGTTCTTCGCACTGCTTGGCATAGACGTTTTCCTAGCCATTAGCCTACTAACATGCCTTCTAGACAAGCATTTTCCATCGGCTATTCCCTATGTCTATCAGCTCGCCGCCCTAGTCGGATTTGGGCACCTCTTGGTCAGTAAGGGATTCTTGGCTGTCTTCGGCGTGGAGATGCGTTTCTGGTATTCCATAGTCTACCTTTCTGTCGCCGTGGCTAATGTCATAGCGGTCAACGTTTACATCGCCGTCGTGAAGAAAATGTCAACTTTAGCATGGACTTTCTCTGGCACAGTCTCCTTTCCAACGATTCTGTTGTCTTTCTTCTTCGTTTCCAGCTATTCCAATGGAATGGTTCTTCCCTTGCCTCTGCTTCCGCTGATTCCCATAGAAATCGTTTATGTCGCCCTTGTCTTGTGCGCAGCCATTTTAGGAGTGGGCATTGCGGTGTCGCTTAAATCAGAAAAGTTTGGGGAACTCGGGCCTCGTCAGCCGAAGAAGAAGGTTGAAGAGGAGTTAACAGAGGAGTTAGCCAAGGTTTTGGAGGAAGTCGGCGAACGCACCACGGAAACTCCTGAAGTCAGCCAAGCTGGCAAATCTGCAGCAGTTAGTCAAGCTGGTAAACCTGCGCCTGCGCCAACGCCAACGTCGATTAGCCCTAGACGAGTTAGGCTGACGCCTGAGTTGCTGGTAAAAATGAAAAATAAGGAGGTGAGAGAGTGAATATAAGGGAAAGGCTTAACAGGAAACCTATTAAGCTCTTAGCCCTATTGCTCACATCGATGCTCATAGCTACGACAAGCGCTGCCGTCTACTATTCATTGACTATGACCTCAACGGTTACGATCGGAGCCACATATGTCAAATTTGTGGAAGGCACAGACGCTAGTAAAGCTGGAGTAACGATAAGCACTGATGGAAAGATTGCTACAATAGCGAGCCTCGCCGCCTATCCTAACGCAACCACCACATATCTTGACCCAATCAAAGTGAACAACACTCACGCATCAAGTTCGTACTACATTAGGCTGAGAAGCGTCTCGATCACCGGCAACTACAGCAACTTTAGCTACATTAATTTCACATTGCAGAGTTCGACTCTCATATCGTTGAACTATACGGGTGGAGCTTCGTGGAGTATCGACCCATCGGATGGTGATACAGACTGGATAGAGTTGCCTGCAAATACAGGGTATTCCATTGTGATCGAGACAAGAGCAACGGACACTGCAACCTCGGGTAGCGCTACCATAGTGATAGCGGTGGACGTCAGCGATACTCAACCATAATCTCCCTCCTTTTTTCTACTTTCCATTTTAGGGGGAGCCTATCTGTGATTAGGTTAAAGAAAAATCTAGGTCATAAAAAGTTTCGACGTTCGGTTTGGCTAGTCTTATCTCTCTTCATTTTGTTCTGTTGTTCGTTGCAGAGTGCGGCGGGAAGCGCTTACTATTCCATGGTGAAGCAGGCTTATGCTACGGTTAGTTCGCCGCCCATCATTCTTAAAGAAGGCAACTGTTCTGGCACCAGCACGATTTACACAAGCAATACAAGCGCAAAGGTAAGTGTTTCGGCACCTCTTGGAGGAGATGGCAGTTCCAACGCAATGATTGCTTACGGCGAAGGCACCGTCACGACGCCTCGATACCGCCTTTGGAACGGCTCAGCTTGGAGTGCTGAAGCAAGTGATGGCGGAATGAGCGCAAATATTCAACATGTTATCTTAAAGTCGTGTCCAATCCGTAACGAAAAGATTCTTGGAGTTTTATCATCAGCGGGTTACCTTGATGTAAGTGTCTGGAATGGCGCAACTCAAACTTGGAGTTCTCCAAATAGATTGGCGAGTGTTGGCACGACAATTGATGACTACCGTTTGTTTGATGTGGCTTACGAACAGGTTTCAGGTAGAGGAATAGTTGTTTACAATCCGTCCTCTACTGGAGTTGATCCCAAATTCATAATATGGAACGGTTCCGGCTGGTCAAGCAGCCAAACGATTGACATCGACACAACGGGTGTAATCTATTGGATAAAGCTGGCCTCAAAACCAAGCTCAGACGAAATAGCTATGATAACTTTGGATGCAAACAAAGATGTTTATGGCATGATTTGGAATGGAAGTACTTGGGGTAACGGACTTACATTAGAAAATGATGCGTCGTTTTACAGCGACGAATGCATAGCCGTAGAATATATGCAGGTTTCTAAGGACGCCATGTTTATTTGGTCGCAACCTACCGGGTTAATGCAGTACAGAACATGGAATGGAACCTGGAGAACGGAATCGGAAATTAATATCGCTGGCACAGGTAACGTTCAACAGTTTTCGTTGAAAGCAGACCCAAACAGCGATAAGCTTATAGCAGTTTCTATATGTGATGAATATGATCTTAATACTGCAAGGTGGAATGGAACCGCTTGGACGGCTGATGCAGAGCACGATTTAAGCGTTGGGGGTCAGGGTACCACACGATCCGCGGACGCTGAATTTGAAACGTTAACTGGCCATGAAGGACACATTCTTCTAGCTTTTAATACCCAGGATCCACAGAAGGACAATACCCGCGATTCATTGCGATATAAGCACTGGAATGGAACAGCATGGGATGATGAATTATTCATAGATCCTTATCCTGCTTTAACCGACCAATACTGGGTTCAGTTGAGGCGTGACGCTGACGGGAAAATATGGGTGGGAATGATAGATGACCAGGCCGACCTCCATGTCTGGTATTGGAATGGGACAGATTGGATCTGGAGTGGAGCAGGCTTAGGTGAGATAGAAACAGAAGTTCCAGGATACAGCTATGAAGCATTCATGATTGCCCCTGACGCACACAGCACTGCCACTCCTGCAACCTATGACCATGTTTTGAAGATAGTCAACCAAGACCCAGCTAATTGGACAGTCAACCTTAAAGTCTACGGCAACTCCAGCATTAATCGCCTATCAAGCCTAAACATAAGCCTTCATGACGACACCTCGAGCGACCAAATAATCGTCAGCGGCGGAACCATAACCCAGCCGGAAGGAGCACTATATGACTTGGCGGGAAATGCAACTATATACATAAGCATGAGCGGTCTTCAGGCAAATGCAAGCGGCACCTCATACATACATGCCCACTTAAAAATCTTAACTCCCAACACGTATACGTACACTAAATACGTTATAACATTCGAAATCACATAACATTTAAACCTAACTTTTTGGCTTTTCTCCGTTTTTGCAGTGCACTAAACAGGCGTTCCACAGTTTTCTGGTCCACATAGCCCTTATGAGGACGAAAGCCCCCTGAAAAACCCTTGGGAATATGCAGAAGCTCATGAATAATGGTCTTCTCTTTCTCCTCTTCGCTTAACCTATCATAACGCTCAGAAATAACCTCGATCACATAGGAAGGCGCTAGGCGGAGAGCTTCTTGCCAAATCCGTCCTAAGCCGTGGATGCGGGCAATAGTACGCCTAGACTTGGACCCCTTGCTTCTAACGCAGAAAACGAACTCAGGAACCACATTGAAAAAGTCTAGGCTGTCTAAGATTTCGTCGACAAGCCCCTTAACGTCGGGAGCCTCAAAATACTTTATGGGCATAGCCTTATTCACCACACACTAGTCCTTAACGCTGAGTGTACTTTTTTTCACAGACAAAATAATATTATCGTACTTCCCATCAAATTCTTTGGAGCGTTTACCCTTGAGAATCGGCTTCTTCGTTTGGGAATACCCACCCATGATGGTAGGCGGCCTAGGCACATACGCCGAATTCATGACCCGCGAAATGGTCGGGTTAGGACACGACGTCACAGTATTCACGCTCAACAACGGAAACCTAAAAACCAGAGAAGTCTTACAAGGAGTGGAAGTCCATAGGCCAATGATCACAAACGCAAGCAATGTGTTTCCCATGTTCGTCGCTGACGACCTCAAAAAATGGGGAACAAGCATCCGCATGTTCAACGACATATTCATTTACAACATTCTAAGCGCAACCAAATTCGTAAACGGACTAATCAAAAAAGAGGGACACGACTTCGACGTGGTCTGCGTCCACGACTGGCTAAGCAGCATATCAGGAGTAATAATTAAAAACGAAACCAAATTACCCGTAGTCTTCCACGTGCACAGCACAGAATGGGGAAGAAGCGGCGGCCAAGGCTCAGAAGTAGTCTCTCACCTAGAATGGGCAACAGCCCAAACCGCAGACAGAATAATCACTGTTAGCCACGCCATGAGAGAAGACCTCGTTCGACACGGCTGGCCCGCATCGAAAATCAGCGTAGTATGGAACGGAGTAGACCCAGAAAAATACGACCCAGAAAAATGCAAGCCTGAAGACATTGAGAAAATTCGAGAAAAATACGGCATACAAGAAGACGAAAACATGCTCCTCTTCATAGGGCGACTAACATGGGTCAAAGGCGTAAGAAACCTAATTCAAGCTATACCAATAATATTAAAGGAGCACCCGAAGACGAAACTAGTGATTCTAGGCAAAGGAGAAGAGCAAACGGACATCGTGGAAACAGCGAAAAGACTAGGAATAGGAGACAAAGTCACCTGCCGCTTCGAATTCATACCCGAAGCGGAGAGAATTCTGCATTACGCCGCCGCCGACATATGCGTTTTCCCATCCGTGTACGAACCCTTCGGCATAGTCAGCCTAGAAGCCATGGCAATGGAAAAACCAATAGTAGTAGGAGCCCACGGAATAGTGGGCTTCCGCGAACAAGTCGTACCTTCAGGTCCAGAGCAGAACGGAATACACGTAAACGGCGGAGACCCAGCGGACATAGCCTGGGGCGTAAACCAAGTGTTAAAGGATCCAAAGAAAGCGAAGGAATGGGGCAAAAACGGACGCAAAAGAGTCTTAAGATATTTCACTTGGAAAGAAGCGGCCGAACAGACCATACAGATATACCAATCTTTGATCTCCGCCTCGAAAAACGCCTAAACCCAGCCATATTCCACGAACTGAAATCCCAACTAAACGGTGGCTTCCACTCCGCTAGTGTGTAGCACATTATTATATACAAATTCTCATATGTCCTGAAAACTCTGTAAAAGTAGGAGAAGCCATCCATGATTTAAACTGAACCTTCTGGGAGTTCGCCTATATTGACAGAGAACGCAGAAAAACAAGGAGAAAAAACCAAAAAAGACGAAGGTTCAGTGGAAACGATAAACGACGAATACTATTCTTATCTTCATCGGTTTTGGGCTCAAGACACAGGAAAAGCGAACACAGAAGAAATAGAGAAAATTAAGGCGGAAATAGAACAGAAATTCCTTGAATTTCTCAAGGGCATAAACGAAGAAACTTTACAGTTAAGCGAAATAGTGATAGAAGAGAAAAGGTTAGCCCACGAACTCTGCGACCTCCTAAAACAGATTCTTTCCAATTTGAACATGCCAATAACCATACCGTCAAAGGCTGTTCCACCTTTAAAGGAAAAAGGAGAAATCATCCTAAACGCTCAAGGAACCTTAATATTCGTAAACGAAGAAGGCAAAGTAGACTCTAAGCTACTGGAGGAATATTCGCCCGACATAATTTTGATGATAGCCTGGAGCGCCATCCCCCAACTTAAAGAATCAATCGCCTCCTACAGGAAGAAGGCCGGCCTGCGAGTCGACTTCTTCAATAAAATAAACCGAGAACTAAAAAACGTGCAAGGAGTATTCCTAACTTCCAAGGAAAAAACAGAAGAAGACGAATTAGAAGAACTCTTCCAAGAAGACGCAGTTAAAAAACTATTCCAACAAGAAGAAGCCCTAGAAAAAATTGAAGTCAAGGAGCCTCAACGAGAAGCCGAAGCCGAAAAACTTCTAAAACAAGAAGAAAAAATCCCACCAAAAAAAGAGACCAAAGAAAAGGTCGAAAAGCCCATCCATGAAGACGACGTGAAAAAACTTTTGCAAGACGACGAAGTCAAAAAACTCTTCCGAGAAGATGGAGTTAAAAAATTCCTTCAATATTACAAGGCTAAGGTTAAAGGTCAAAAGAAATGACTCGAGGTCGATGGAGGTTTAGAAAATGTCGGAGAACCTAGCCACGGAAATACGAAGTTTCTATTCCTTAAAAGAACTAAGCGAAATTATAGATGAAGAAATTAGGCAGTATGAAAGCCTCGTGGACGAGTATAGCCAATGGCTAGGGTCCTTCCTCAGAGATTCAGAAGCAACGGACAGCGACCAAGAATGGTTCAAAAAACTGTCCGCCCTACAGAAAACCCTAAAAATTGACAAAAAATCCATGGGAAAAAACGTAAAAGAAAAAGGCAGGAAACTAAGTTTATCATCCGACGTCTGGTTCACGTTTAAAGACCTAATGCTCTGTACAAGCAAACAAGGAGAAGCGGAAATACTCTTTGAAGCAATCGAGGACATAAAAAGTAAAATCAATAAACTCGCGAAAGTTAAAGATTCTATTGAAGACCTGAAAAAGTTCGGGCTAGGCAAAGACGTACTCTACATAGCTTACATTCATGATGGAATTCCGGAAAGAATAGTTCTGCGTTATAAGGGAGAAGACGAATTTCCAGAGAAGTTTCAATATACAGCGGAGTTCTCCGTAGCCGAAACAGAATAAACTCAAAACCGAGAGATTACAGAATTGAAGTATACTCGAAAAAGGCTTTACAAAACTTCTTCATCAACTCATATGGGTCTTCAACCACGCAATTTATTCGAAGATAATCTTTCACAGCCCTACTGTTAACGCCAATTCCAACCACGCCTACACCCGATTTTTCAGCCTTCCTAATAGCGCCAATCAAATCTTTTTCTATATCCTCATAACCTATGGGGAAAAAGTCTGACACAACAACTAATATCCTCACTTCCTCTCCGCAACTTTTCAAGGCTTCCGCTGCTAACGTTAATCCGTCTGGCAAATACGTCACACCGCTGTGACGTAATCCACCTATCCTAGCGCGAATCCGCTTAGTGTAAGCTTCTGAAAAATCCTTAACCACGTAAAACTTGTCACTGAAGGCAAACATGCCCCAATCGGTTCTGTCCAATATTATTTCATTCGCCACTTCGGCTAAGCAGAGGGCTATGTCTCGAACTTCACCCGTGAAAGAACGCAAACTGCGACTGGTGTCAACTAGAATCGCCCAAGCCTCCATATTGGTCTGTAACTCCTCACGAACAAAAATGTCGCTACGCTGGCTTTTGCTAGCAATCACCTGTATCGCTTCCTGCAAATCTATTGTGCCGCTTTCATGCCTAAAATCTTCGCCGTAAACATTCTGGAAAAGACGAAGTCTATTCATGACTCGCCTTATTGGACCTGATAGGACGGCTCTGCGGCGTAGATACTCCGTATAGTCTTCTTCAGGAAACTCAAAGGAAACGAAATGCGTGTTTTTACTCAAAAGCCTGTAACTTTCCAAAATCTTCTCTTTTTTAGTTCTATCTGCTTCTAATATGGAAAATGCCTGTAATGCCTCCTCACGCACTCTATCAGTGACAAGGGCGTTCAACACCTCATCATCTTTAATTCCCGAATTAAGCCTGACCAAAGCATTTTTCAGGATTTTTTTGACATCCTCTTCTAGAGGTATTGAACTGTCGTAAAAACGGGAAATGTTCCCGTGGCTATTAGCATAGGGCAAAGATGGCACTTCAGACGTTCCGCCGTATTTGGACAGCGTCTTATAAATTTCGTCTGCAAATTCTATTTTTCCGTCAACTGTAGAATTTAGTACGCGGTTTAAATCATCTTTCTCGTCTTTTCCCGCCTCCCGAACTCTAAGGAACTTTTTGTACGTCGAACTTTCGATTTTACGAAGCAAAGAGACTACGTAGTCGACGTCCTTCCTCATGTTTTCATCTAATGTTCCCTTAATTAAACAAACTGTGAAGCGTAGGAGAACTGAAGCCATCACACGTTGCGCATTGCCTAAAATAGAAGCGACAGGCTTCATCCTCAAGTATGAAAAGGCGTTCGCATAGGCAATGTCGTTTATGAGCGAATGCCAAAACGCCCTAACATAAGAGTTTACTACGGCGTCCTCCAAAACGCTCACCACATACGTAGCCAGATTAAGGTTTTTGCCTTTAGCCCAACTTACATAAGCCGAAAAATCGGAAACTGCGGCGTGAAGGCTCAAATGATAAACTGACGCCTTAAACATCCGCCATATAATTTCCTTCTCCTTGCTTTGCGGGCTGAAAAGCATTCCTTGAAAACTAATGAGGCCGTTGCCCATTATTTTAGGCTCTGGCAGATAAATTACGTAGCCGTGTTCGTCCATCCCAAGTATGGGGAATTGCAAATTACCGCGAAGGAGAATTTTTAATTCATCATGCTCCTTTTTGGTTATCTGGAAAGATGTGCACCATGCATATTCAAAGA
>JBBIVD010000041.1:0-8423 GCA_037439925.1 Candidatus Bathyarchaeota archaeon | reverse complement strand
TATCGGCTAGAGTGGAAAGCGAAAAGAAAGCCGTGCCGAAAATTAAGCCTAGCGTTAAGCCTTTTAAAGAGGAATTAATGGGAAAAACTGCCAGTATTCCGCCGAACGTGCAGACTCCAAAAAATATGAAGATAATTTGGCGATGAGAAGGAAGCGTGAATAAGGATGAATAATGCCCAACCGCTTTACCCATGTATACATCCAGAGAGCTACGGGACGCCAACCGAAACCCCTCATTTATCTATATTTCATTCTAGCGCACGGCTCAAAAAGCTTAAGCTATTGCACTAGCTAAAAGAACACGCCATCCTCAAAGTTCATGTTTTAACTTTTCATATCGTTTCAAAACGGTGAGGCATAGTTGATCTCGCAAGTTGTCTCCAGCTAGGTTCATGTTTCGTAGATTTTGGATTTCTTGAGCTAGTTCCTTGTCTTCGAGGGTTTGGGCGATCCATTTTTCAAAGTCCTCGCGGTAAAGATGGAACTCTAATGACTTAATGCTGACTTCCTTAATTTTTTCTAGGAACTCTTCTAATGAGGCGGCGCTTTCACCCGTGTAGTTTCCTATGGACGTAAAGAAGTAGAAGGCTTTTTCCCTTGGTAGTTTTCCAAGGATCTTGGAAGAGGATGAAGTCGTTGGCGGATGGCTCGTTTCCATACTCGGCATAATTTAGAGTCTCCTTAGATGCTCTTAACTCCTTTTCACTATAGAATTGTTTTCCTTATATTTTCTTGTAACAATCGAGGTTCGAATTCTTAGTACTCCTTCTAAAGGAGCGACGGATTGAGCGATAAAGGAATGAAGTTTATCCTGGTCTTCGGCGACTACCTTAGCGATTATTAAAAGCTCCTCAGAAAGTGATGTGAAAACTTCTAAAACCTCTTTGAATTCAGATAACTTTGCCGCTACGTTTTCGCTTTCCTTCGGATCTGTGAAAACAGTCATGACGGCAGTGACTTGCCTCAAATTAGCCTTCTCAAAGTCGACGATAGCCGTATATTTTTTGATTATGCCACGCTGCTCAAGCCTTCTGATCCTTTCGTAGACAGTTGAATGCGCCACGCCTAGACGACGACCGATTTCCGTGTAAGTCCACCTGGCGTTCTCCTGAAGAGCCTGCAGAATCTTCCAATCCAATTCGTCCAAGTCGGTCACTTGATCCTTCACCTTCATTTTCTCAGACTCTTAAGTGGTTAAGAGGTTGAAAGGCTTCTGGTATTCTATTTCTTATTTAACGAGAGCATATAAACATAAAACTTAAGGTTTCATGATTAAAGCAATGATTTTAAGGATTTTTCCCGATCATCTGTAGGAATAGTCATGATTTTTGTCTACATTTTGTCAAAAATATTCCTTAAGATCAACGTTTTGTAGGAAAATTTGTTGATTAAGTTTTTATATATAATTTTGTTATGGTACCATACACTATACTATAGGTCGGTATCTCTATGGCTGTTTTCCCTCAAACATGGGAACTAGTCGAGCGGTTCAAAGATTGGTGCCAATCTAAGGGGTGGAAAGCCTCCGACCGCGAAGACTGGATCAGAATGGGCGACGAATATCACAACTTCCTCTGGATTCAAACCGTTCATCCCTCAACATTTGAGAAGGTCGCAATGAACAGCAAATGCGCCATTCGTGAGGGAGACTCCTATCGAGTAGTGGATGTTTCCTACACTGCTTGGCTGTGCTCAAAAAGCCCCGAACTTCTAATACATGAAATTGCAAAGAAACCAAAACTCCTAAAGAAAAATGCAATATACGATTTAAGCCAAATATACTCAGGTAAGCCGATCTGCATAAAATTGAATGAAACAAATAGCGTAGTCTTTCAAGAGTTTGAAGAGTTTTTGGAGAAGGAGTGGAAATTAAAGATCAAACAGTTTAAAAGTCGGCCAATTTTGAGAGCCCCAGCATAAACATACATTGAGAAGAAATCGTCCCCATTTTCACGAATTCCCTAGTTAAGAGTCCTTTTGAATATTTTATTCCTTGGGAAATCGGAAAAGGGCGAAATTTACATTATTTTGAGAAGAATTGTTAGAGGATGGCGCAATTATTTCAGAGAAAAAGGAAAACTTTGAGGCGAAAACCTACGGCTTAAAGGCGATTAATAGATTTTAAAGGATTCATTAACGTTTATCAGCAAGCCTACGGAACGGATAAAGTTTTATTCCTGATCCTTATAATTTATTTAGACAGCTATGTCTGAGACCAGTATTCCTCCAACCGTATTCCATATGCTCGAACGGAACGTAAAGCGGAAGGTACTGGTGATCCTAGATTCCTCCTACGGTTTTGAAGGAGTTCTAGTGGCTGTTACGCGGGACCCTCCGGGAATATGGCTCTCCGACGCTGAGGCTGTGACATTGCGATCCACCATAGCGCAGCCCATTCCGCAGGTTGCCAGTAGGGAGGAAAGAAGCGAAATATTTGTTAACCTAAATTCAGTTCAGCGCATTGAAGTTTTACATAAGCGCCAATAAGAGTATTCTAAATTTACATGGTCTTAACTTAATGATAAGGCGTATAACTGTGCTAGGATACAGGCGATGATGAGCGCAACTCCTAAGATTATGACCAGTTCAGGTCTAACCTTTATGCCTGGTGTTTCCTCCTCGAAGAACCTTAGTAGTCCTGCGCTCGCCGCTGGCATAGGAGCGCTCTTTTCACGCTTTCTCTCTCGCCTGCTTGCGCCTCTGCTCATTGTAACCGTTCTCCTCGCTTTCTAAAAGCCTAATGGATCGTGCGGTTAATTAAGGTTACGTTGAACTCGTCGGTTTAATGCCGATCTTTTTATTTTTTCCTTAAGTTACATGTTTAACGAATGAGGGGAAAACGCTGTGAAAGCGTCTAAACATTGCGAGGTTACCGTGTGGACAATAGGTCATAGCAATCGGTCTCTAGATTATTTCCTAAGCTTGCTTAGAGAACACGAAATCGAAATTTTAGCGGATGTTCGCCGTTTTCCCACATCCAAGATTGAACATTTTAATAGGGAAGAAATGGAAAAGTGGATGCCTAAGCAGGGTATAAGGTACGTTTGGCTCGGCGAAGAGTTGGGCGGTTACCGACGAGGCGGATATGAGGCTTACGTTAAGACCGAGGCTTTTAGGGCTGGAATAGAGAGGCTTCTCGAACTCGCCAAAAGATGGAGAACATGCCTCATGTGCCTAGAACCGAATCCGAGATATTGTCACCGACGCTTTATTTCAACCTACCTTGAAAGCATAGGCGTTGAGGTAATCCATATCATTAAAAAGGGGCAGACGAGCCTTCTAAAGTTTGGCGCTAATTATAGATTGCTAGTTTAAGAAATCAGTTAAATTGAAGAAAGCATTTAGCTATGCTGCATAAAGTTAAAGAATGTCTCATGCTTTATGGGAATGTGGTGAAACTGTGGCGAAGGTCAAAGATCATCTTAGGAGTGCTGAAAAATTCTATGCGCTTGGCATTAAAGAGTATGAAGATGGTCGTTTAAAAGGGGATTTAACTCGCATGAGAGAGGGTTGCGAAAAGGTATTTCATGCTTATGTTGAAGCCGTGGCCGTTCTAATTCAGAAGCGCGGCTTTCCAGAGCCTGATTCGCATGGAGAACGCTGGGAAATTTTGGACAAGATGGGGCGAAGGAAATTAATTGAAATCGGCGACTCGGCGTTTCTTTATTTGCATCAGTATGGTTATTATGGAGGAAAGATGCGCCCAGAAGTAGAAAAGACATGAAAGACGTGAAAGAAGTCTTAGATGAAGTGCACAAAGAAATAGCCTACGAATCCTAATACAAAATGGCTATATCCCATCGTAGGGGCCCTGTGGTTTAAAGCTGAAGACAAAGCCGAGTAGAAGAAATTCTGGAAGAGATTCAAAAGCCTAAATTGAGTAAATGATCTGATATTGTGTTATTGAAGGAACTTCCAGAAGTTATTAGGAGGAACGTGGACGCATAAATTGGCTGTCTCTCTGACGCAATAATGGAAAACGAATACATAGAAATGGAAAAAGCTGGCTTTCAAGACGTAAAAATAATTGAAAAAACAACTTTACCGCAGGTGTCTATATAGTGTGTACATTGGTGCTATGATTCTTTTAACTCCTTCATTCTTCGGATTTCTAAGCAGGTTGCTCGGTGAGTCGCATTGGATTATTTTGCCTGATTGCATTATGGCTATTCTGTCGCCTAGGTTGAAGGCGTCTTCGGGATTATGCGTTACGCATAGGGTCGTAATTCCTGTTTCCTTCAGTATTTTCTTCAAGTTAGCCCTCACTTCAGCTTTCGTCGCTTCGTCAATATTGCTCAGGGGCTCGTCTAAGAGTAAAACCGAAGGCTTCGTGGCTAAGGCTCGAGCTAAGGCTACTCTCTGCTTTTGACCGCCGCTTAACTCTCGAGGTTTCCTTTTTTCAAGTCCTTGCAGATCAACCATGGCGAGGAGCTCGTTAACTGTTTTACGCACTTCGTTTTCAGTTTGGTTTCTAACTTTGAGTCCGAAGGCGACGTTTTTGTAGACGTTTAAGTGGGGGAATAAGCCGAAGTCTTGAGGCACGTAGCCTATGCCTCTTTCCTCCAGAGGCAACTCATCGATTACCTTGCCGTTAACGGTTACGTGGCCTTCATCTGGGCTTAGGGCGCCTAGGATAACTAGTAGTAAGGTTGTTTTTCCACATCCGCTAGGACCCATTACGACCATGAACTCGGCTGGATTAATTGAGAGGCTAATATGGTCCAACGCCTTAACTGCGCCGTAATATTTCGTCACGTCCTTTACCCTAAGCTCCTTCATGTTCTTGTCCTCGTTATCCACCTGAACGAGACCAAGGCGATTATTGAGAGGGTTTCGGCTATCACTGAGGCTGCCATAGCCACCTGGGGCGCTGTTTCCGCCGTTAGATAGACTAGGCTTGGAATTATCTCGGTTTTCCAGGGTATGGCGCTAGCGAAAACTAGGGTGGCTCCTAATTCGCCCATGGCTCTAGCCCAAGTTAGCGAGAAGCCTGCGAGTAGGTCTCTAGCCGAGAGGGGTAGCAAAACTTTACTCATAATATGCCTAGTTTTCGCTCCGAGGGACCTGGCGATAACGTCTAAGCCCGTAGTCTTAATCTCCCTGAAGCGTCTCGTCGCAAAACTCACTGCGAAAGGTGCGGAAACGTAAAATTTAGCCAATATAACGGCTGTGAAGGTGTAAGCCAAGCCGAATTGCCCAAACATAAGTAGGTACACTAGGCCTTCGGTGACAGGCGGAAAAGTCTGAGGTAAATCTATGAGAAGCGTTTCCAAAACGCCCTTGCCCCTAAAACTTTTGTAAACTAGGAAGTAGGCTACGGGAACGGCGGCAGCGACGGCTACTCCTCCCACAATGAATGCGGATGAAACACTTATGACTAAAGCGCCCAAGACCCTAGAGTCCAGCAGGGCTTTTCCAACTAGGTTCCAGGAGCCGCCGACTACGGCGTAAAGGTAGAAAATGGAAATCAGCATATACGCAATAAACGTGCAAGCCAAAACCTGCATGACGAAACCGAACCTATCCTTAATCATACTTAAGCCCAGCCTAACCTACATTCCACTCTGAGATAATGACTATGCTAACCTGATTTATGCTTTAACCGTCCGAAAAGGGAAAAATAGAGAAAAGAGAGGAGTTTAATGTACTCCGACGACGTTTATGGGTTTTCTTCGCCATCTGGCGACTAAGACAACCGCAGCGATGATCACCGTTGCACCTACGAGGGCCGCCACTAGCTGAGGCGAAATTAGCGATGGAAGTTTTTCGAGTCCAAGCGAAGGATCGTGCTCAAGGGTTTTGTTGCCGAAGTATGGATAGCCTATGAATACTCGCATGTGGGCTCCAGCCGAGATATAGGAGGCTGTAACGTTCACTGTTTCGTAGGTTGCGCCGTCTGTAACCACTGCTTGAGGCACGAATTTAAAGAAGCCTGCGAGTGTGGCGTCGCCCCTTTCGAAGCGGAATTTGAAACGTTCTCTCAGTCGATTCTGCAGCGGATGCTCATCTATTCCAGAAGCCGTTTCGTTCAGCCTCACGTCTACACGTTGACCCTCAACATACATGTTCCTCGCCCTGGAATTGCTCTCTATATGCATGTCTTCAGTGGTTATCGCATCCTCTTCTGCGACGGAAAGTTTTGCCATGTCAATGGATGCTAGGTTAATCCATAAGGCTAAGCCTGCTTTGCCGTCTGGAATATCCAAGCCTAGACTTCTAAGTTCCTGCAGCCATTCATTAAGCTTGTCTATGTTCCATTCCCAACGGTTTATTACGAGGTCCATTTTGAGTTCGCCAGCGTTAACCGAATAGTTGTAAAGTCCATGCACATCCTCCGTCGCAGGCGTATAGTAGAATCTACACCTAATGATGACGTTGTTTTCGGCGAATTGCAAACGTGGCATACCGTCTGGAACTTTTACGAGTGTGAAGTTGAAACTAAGGTATTTCACGTCGCCCCTCGTGACTTCCGTTATATTGCTTAGCTCCCATGTGCAGGCGCTGAAGGGCAAATAAGGTGCATGAAGCCCTGTCGCATTTCCGATTTTCCACAATATCTGTAGTATTTCTTGCCATCCATGCCGTCCGGGTTCGTACCATCTGGCTTGTATGCGTTCTCTGATTCTCCACGCTTCGGCTTGGCAGCGCCACAGGAAGTACGGCTGATCGAAGGTTACGTATTCGATTAGTCCCTTGTATTTTACTACGTTTATGTTGTCTGGGTCTTTTGTATACCACCATAGGAACATGGGTTTTTTGCCGCCCGTTGGAAACACTATGGTTATAATATCATTTTGAATGTATGTCCACTTGCCCTCAGTTCTCCATGTTGCCTGAACCCGCTCTTGTTCCTCTTCAGCCGATACTGGAAATGCTCCGAAGGGAAGCGCTAGGGAAAGGGTGAGGATCGCCAAGATAGTCGCTCCGAGCAGATTTCTCCTTTTTTTCAAGTTTTTTCACCGAAATAAACTAGGAAACAGCTTCTTTTAAACGAATCGCTTCGATAAAACTCTAATATTTGTTTTTAAGGGTTCTAGAAACCTCGAACTTTTCATGGAAAACGTCCTAAAAGCATGAGTATTATGACGTTTAGGTATATTATCGTCAGGCTTACTACGAGTGATTTGTCGAGGCGTAAGCCCTTGCTAAAAGAGAATGCGGACGAAAGGAGCAGTAAGTTCCATATTTGGAGTGGAAAGAGAAGGTATTTGGCGAGGTCATAGGAAACGGGAGAAACGAGCATGTAAATGTATGGAAAAAGGGCGAGGGGAAACGCTGCAATGCCTAGGCAAGTGAACAATTGGAGGTCGCCTCCAACACGCCTATACAGAAGATATATGAGGAAGTCGGAAAAGAGGAAAAGGCCGATCCAATTGAAAATGAAAAGCATTACAACGGTTTCGAACTCGTAAGTCGTGAAGGGAAAATAGAAGAACAGCATGGAATCGAGTTCTGCTAGGGCTGAGCCAACGGCGCCGAAGATCAAAATGAGAACTGAAATTGGCAGGAGTCTTTCTGGGCGAGCTGTTTTAACGAAAACTGAAGACAAGAATAGCCATCTCCCCAAACGATGGCTTAAAGCTTCCCCGACCTCTAGTGTTGGCGACAGGCTTCCCTCCTTCAACGACCTGTAGAGGAGGCGTCCACGATCGTTAAGCCTATACTTCCTCTGCTTGTCTTGGACGAGGAAATCTGAGAGCATGTCTAGATGGTAATATACCGTGCCCACGCCGAGCCCGAGGCTTTCCCTCAACTCCTTAAAGCCGATTTTCCCCTGTTCGCCCAGCGTTTCGATTATTTTTCGGCGCGCCGGATCCCTCAGCAAAGTGTAGTATCGTGATCTATCTTCCACAGAGTGCCACCGTTAATTCACATGGATAATTGTGAAACGATTTATGTTTTTAGTTTAGCCGTTAAGTTTATAACAGTGTTATAACCCTTTAATGGAGAGGCAGTAAAATGAGCCCTTACAGCTTAAGCGAAGAACTTAACCGATGCAAAAACTTTGGGGACATCTTCCACTTGGTTAAAAGGGCGGTTAAGGAGACTCTCGGGGAAAGCCGAGTAGGTCTAATGCTATACCTCGGGAATTTACCTATGCACGTCGGCGCCTTTCATCAGGTAGGGTCGAATGGAATAGTCCTTAACAGGAGGGTTCTAAACTTGGTCGAGGGCTCAGCTAATTCAACACTTGAACTGAACTCCTTCGTTTTCTCTATACTTCTCCACGAATACCTGCATTCTTTGGGCTACTTAAACGAAAGGCAAGTGAGGAAGCTTGTTTACGAAATCAGCCGAAAAACCTTCGGGGAAGACCATCCAGCCACGGAGATGGCCATTAAAGGACCTATGAGGGGCTTGCCTCTCCACGAAGTTCCGTTCAACGAAGACTTGGGAGACTTCGAAATCGTAAGGGACTTCGA
>JBBIVD010000040.1:0-8440 GCA_037439925.1 Candidatus Bathyarchaeota archaeon | reverse complement strand
TAGTATTGTCCAAGAAGAAGGCAGCTAAGAAAGAGGAGAAAAAAGCCTAAATTATGATTATGTCTTCAAACCAATATTCTCAATGAAGCTCAGTTAAGCTGAGAAAAACCCCTTTTTTATTCTATGCTGATTATGGAATGAATTTTTTGAATGGCTCCGTATGGCTTCATTAAGCTTTTTGAAAAATCCATTTTTAACCATTTTTCGTAAAAGTTGGCTACCTTCTTAACTGCAATGAATCTTCTGTTAAGTTTCGATAGGGCGTCGTGAACATATTGTTCATCGTATTTTCCCTCGCTGGCTTTTCGGTAAAGGTCTTTACAGCATTCAACTATGTCGGAAATTTCATCTTCGATTCGCTTCTTGGTTTCATATAGGAGCCACTCAACAGACTCTGAATTTTCAATGACTACTCGTGGAATAACTTTGACTTCTTCCTCTATTTCTCGAAGGAAGTCGCTGAAGCGTCTGGCGTCGACCAACTCGTTGTTTTTGTCGAACCTTGAATGCTCCTGATAAAAGGCGTAGACCGAACGGCAGAGGCGAATGCATGGCGCCTTCTTCAAGAAACTACTTATTCTTTCCCTTTTTGCCTCTTTCGGAGTTCTATATGCGACAATTACCATACTTCCTGGCTCACAAATGCCCTTTCCTTTCAAAAATCGGGGCTTCCTAATCTCCCTTATCCTTTTCAAGAATATGGGCTGATTCTTCTGGAGCAAGCAAAAAACTTCGTCCGCCTTGTCTTCTTCTATTTCCCAGAAGGATTTACCTAATTGTGTGCATCCCATGGCTCGGAGGCGACGGGGTATAAGGCTTCTATTCTTATAATCTTTAGAAGCCCTGTATACCACGTAAAGAACCATGTTTCTTAAAAAATTGAAACTTTTAGAATTTAAATTATTCGATGCCAATTAATACAGATAAAAGAGATATTTAGAGCACAACAATCATTAAAAAAGCAATTAATTCTCATGCCACTGCGCCGATTTCTGCCTTATGCTTTTTCTGCCATTCGTCTATGGGAATTCCGAGGGCTTTCTCAATTTTCGGTCTGTGAATGGAGTTCATGGTGCAAAATGGAATTATTCTTCCATCGGGAACAGCGTAGTGTATGCAACACCTGTTAACACGCTCAAGGTCAAAATTATATGGGTCCATGAAGTGCATGGCTGAAACCATAAGCATCTTCCTATGAAGTTTCCCTAAAGCCTCGTAGCTTCCCGTTCTGAGCACTGGCCAAATATACTTTCTTAGCAGGCTGAATTTTACGTGGCGTAGTCCGCCGATTAAGTGCATCTTAGCTCTTGTGCCATGTCCCTTCGAAGCTTCTTCATGCACTTTGTCCATGGCTTTCATGAATTTCTCCACATTACCGTAGTGAGTAATCGGAACTATTTCTCCCTTCTCAACGAAAACGTACGTAGCCATTCCGCAGTGAGGATGAGCAGTGAATTCCACGTAGCGTTTGCCTTTCAATGCGCCGACAGCTCGGGAAACGGGGACCACGGTTGGCACAGGATAGAAGTCTTCAGCCTTTATTTTTCCTTCAGTCTGCTTTTCAACACAAGCCATAAAATCGGGAATGGTTATCCGCATTTTCTCCCTCTCATGCTCAGGGGCTCTGCCGCATATAGAAACCGGCTGAACGTTCACGCACCTAACTACGTCGAAGTTTTTAACTGCGAACCGTATGATATCCCCTAGTTGATGGTCATTAACGCCCTTAACCAACGTAACCACTAGAACAATGCTTTCCATTCCCGCCTTTCGGCAGTTTTCAATAGCCTTCATTTTAACTTCGAGCAAGTCGCGTCCACGTGTGAACATATAAACGTCAGAGGTCAGCCCATCAAACTGCAAATATACAGTGTCCACATCAGCTTCCTTTAAGCCTCGGCAGTAGTTAACGCTCTGCGCGAGCCTAAGACCATTAGTGTTCACTTCCACGTGATCGAAGCCCGCTTTCTTAGCCATGCCTACAAGGTCGAATAGGTCGTCTCGAATCGTGGGCTCCCCGCCAGAAAACTGCAAAGCTGGAGCAGGCACAGGGTCATTACGCCTAAGGTTCTGGAGCATCTCCCAAATTTCCTCTTTCGACGGCTCGTAAACGTATCCTGTGGTTCCAGCAGTTGCGAAACACACGGGACAACGGAGATTACACCTATTAGTTATGTCGATTATTGCGAGGGCTGTATGCGACTTATGCTTGGGGCAGATTCCGCAGTCGAAGGGACAGCCTAGCCTTGTTTGTGTTCGTGGATTTCGAAGTCCGTCGCCTTCTCGGCTGAACCGCTCAGCCCGAACATACTGCTCATAGTCGGACCAGTAGATGTCCTGAAATTTTCCGTGTTCGGGGCATTCCTTCTTTATGTAGACTTTTCCGCCTTCCTCGAAAATGGTAGCATCTAAAACCTTGAAGCACTCGGGACATATGCTCCTAGTTTGTTTGAGCACGTGCATTTTGTCACCACTGAAAGTTGTAAATATTTATTAGCGGAGTATATGAAGATTTTCAAACGTGTCATAAGGTGAAAAGTGGGATTCCCAATGTCTGTCAGCCACGAAGCGAAAAGAGCCCTACGGGAACTAGGGTTAACCGATTATGAAGCCCGAGCTTACCTGTCTTTGCTTGAGAAAGTAGGCATGACGGCTGGTCAATTAAGCGAAGCCGCCGATGTTCCATACTCGAAAATTTACGAAACCCTCAACGCTCTAGAGAAAAAGGGATGGATAAAAATCGAGAGAGGCAGACCAAGCCGATACTATCCCAAATCGCCCTCAGAAGCCCTAGAAGCAGCGAAACTAAGGTTCGAAAGCAGAATCAAATTTTGGGAGCAATCCGTTTTAGATGAGTTGCAGCCTCTCTATGAGAAGAGGGAGATTCGCGAAAAACCAGACATTTGGATCATACGCGGCGAGTTCAATGTCCTAGCTAAGCTTCGGGAAGTGTTAGGCACAGTGAAAAATGAGCTTATGGTCGCCGTTCCATCCCTACCCGAAGAAGTTATTAACATGATTTATCCCACGTTGGCTCAATTGCGCAGCGATGGAGTGAAAATTCTGTTCATGGTCTCTGGACAAGTTAAAGGAAAAAATTTAGAAAAAATCGCCGAGGTCGCAGAAGTTAGGATTAGGGACCGCATGTTCGGAGGCGGGATCATTGCAGACGGCAAGGAAGTGGTGCTCCTGCTCGGCGAAGAGGAGAAACCCAACCTCGTCATATGGGCTGATCATATAGGATTAGTGAAATTCGCTAAGGATTATTTCCAGTATCTCTGGAACACAGCGAAACATAAACAATAATATTTATTCCTAAAACTTTATGGATTCTTCTTCCATGCCGTTTTTTGTGATGGTGAGGAAGTCGACTCCGTCGCCGCTCATGGCGTCTCGGCTCACCGCCGACTTAATGGCTCTGACCACGAGCTCTTTGGCTTGTTCCACAGTCATGTCCTCCTTGTAGCTTTCTTCTAATACGCCTACGGCGATCTCAGCCCCTGAGCCCACGGCGGCAAACTTGTCAGGAATAACTGATCCTAGGACATCTAACACGTATATTGATGCTCCTTCCTCGTCCATTCCACCCACTATGGTCTGAGTAATTAGAGGAAAGAGCCTTCGGCTGAATAGAAGGTTTGACATGACCTTGGCGGCTGACCTTACACCGAGGGGTCTTCCCACATCCAGCCTATAGAGATTAGCGTAGGCTTCAACCTCCCGAATTAGAATCTGCATGTCGGAGACTAGTCCAGCGCAGGCGGCGCCTATTCTGTCAGTTATCTTAAAAACCTTTTTTCCAACTCTACTGACTACGAGATAGCCGTAGGAAACCCTTTTTTCAGAGGCTAGGATTACGCCGTCGGTGCAAACCACTCCTATAGTGGTGGCGCCAGGCACAAACAAGTACTGAGGCTGAGACTGCTGATTTTCCAAAGCCTTGTATTCCTCCTTTTCGTGCATTACTATTAAAGAGAGACTATTAAACTTAACTCGATGCGATTTTAAGGTTTAAGGCAGCTGAAGGCAGAATCAGTTCTTCGATTATTGCTTTTTCTTCAGAAGGTTGCTTAATCGCCTAATGGCGTTCATTTGTTCTTTACTGCCTACCCTAGCTTGTTTTATGGCGTTTTCCAGAATTCCAATTGTTTCGTCGTAGGTTGGTTTATCCACTGGATAGGGTACTCCATCTTTTCCTCCCACGGCGAAGCTGTATTTCACGGGGTCTTTCCAGCTTGGCGGTTCTCCGTAAATAAGCTCAGAGATTAGGGCTAATGCTCGAACCGTGGCTGGTCCAATGCCTCTAAGGCTGATGAGTTCCTCGTAGTTTTTAGGCTGAAATTCGTAAGCTCTTTTCACGGCGTCCCAGTTGATTGTGTGAGGCATCGAAAGAACATTGGCTACGTATTCCTTATGCTCAGCATTAGGCATCCATTCTTGCAAGGATTTTTGGCAGGCGGGACGAATCGAAAGGAGCATTCTCGCAATTCTTCTGGGCTCTTCTTTGGCGATGTCTACTGAGGCTTTTCTGCAGCCTTCGCTTTCCTTCGCAGTCATGTTTAACGCCGCCTCCCTTCTCACATCGCCTAGGATTGCGTCGTGGGGTTCAACGACGAAGTTTTCCACGTGTTCAGAAAGCCAATGGTAACGCCTAGCTGTCCTATCCTTAACGCTCATGCCCTGCTGAACAACAGCCCAATTTCCCTTTTCAGTTACGAAAAAGGCGTGATGGTAAAGCGGATAGCCCGCCTGAATGGCAGTATTATCAACCTTAGCACTCATTTGGCTCGCATACTTTAGGCTATTGACTTTATCTGATGAAAAACTGAACTTTTCGCCTACGTGGCCGATTTCGGTTGGTGTCTGCAAAGAGGTTTTGCCCTTTCCTCCGCATACAGCCAGCCCGAGTTCTTCAGGGTTTATGGCGCTCTTTAAAACGCCTGTTAGAACGGTTGTGACTCCTGAGGAGTGCCAATCGTAGCCTAGGACGCATCCTAAGGCTTGAAACCAGAAAGGGTCCGAAACTCTGCGAAGAAACGTTTCACTTCCATATTCGTTAACTATTATTGTGACCATTTCCTTTGCGAGCTTCACCATTCGGACGACTAACCAACTTGGGGCTTTTCCACCATGAAGCGGAAGCCTAGCTATGCCCACTCTCCTCAAACCTTTTCACCTAGCTTCGTCATGGAAATAGTAAGGCTAATGGTTGTTTAAAGATATTTTTTGAAAGGATTGGCTTTGTGGCCTTTCAGAGGTATGAGGTGCGTGTTTAAGTTCTTAATCACCCAATGGCAGGAATGATAAGAGCATACACCAAGAAGATTGCGATGAAGTTATGAACAACGTGGAGGATTATTGAAGAAATTAACGAATCCGCTTTCTGAACGGTCCAGCCAAAAAGAATTTCACCGGGTATGCCGAGAAAAGTTGGAATAATTATTCCCAAATTGAATTCTATAAGCCAAAAATAGGCTAAATGGATAAAACTAAACAGAAAAGCCTGAAGCAAGTTGGCTGGCAAGGCTGAAAATTTGTTTTCAAATGACTTCATAAGAAGCCCTCTGAAGAAAACTTCCTCTGTCAAAGGGCTGACAGCACAGAAACCTATAGCCGCGATAGGGAAATATTGCCATGCGTTATATTTTGTAATCACTCCGTAACCAATTTGTTGTTTTGCCATAAGTGCCATGAAATTTGAGGAACTGAAATCGACAGTGTAGTAATGAATAGTGTAGGAAGCAAGAATAAACAATGCCGTTAATAAAATGCCCAAAAGAATATATGTGGAAGAAATCGGTTTCTTTATCCTTATCTACTTCCAATCTCTCCGCTTTACAAAAATCAAAGGAAGTAAAGCATAAAGCATCATTCCAAAACAAGTTGAGAAGAAGAGACTTCAGAAAAGCTGCGGTAAAATGAACACTCGCAATAACGACAAACAAAAGCAACGCAGTCTTCCAATTTTGATGAGCCGTTCTTTCCGACAAATTCTTAAACATGTTTGTCTCCATTTCCATCCCGCAATAAGCATCTTCCCTAACATTCTTCATGATCGCTTTTACTCGTAAACATAAATAAATTGCGGAGTGCAAAATTTACTCAGAGAAGCTCGCTAGGGGGAAGCCGCAAAATGGAGGTAACAGTGAAATTTTTCACGACTCTCAGAGAGATAACCCAGAAGCGGGAGGAAAAAATAGAATTACCCAGCGCTGCTACGATGGAGAAACTTCTAAAAATTCTTTCAGAAAAATATGGTCGCCAATTCGAAGACTACGTGTTTAAGGATATGCATTCTCAGCTTCAGTTTCTAGTCAACGGCAAGAGCATAACCACGTTAGAAGGCTTTAAAACAAAATTAACGGACGGCGACAAAGTTGCGATTGTGCCACCTGTAGGCGGAGGCTAATTTATTTCGGCGAGTAGATATGTTGGAAAGGCTGCCTTCACCTTAACATGCAAAAACTTTCCCAAGAGTTTGTCTCTGCTCTTTATTGCAATGGGTTTGTAGGCGAAGTTCCTTCCGACCCAAGAGCCGCACTTTCCTTTTTCGTCTACGATTATCTCTCCGCCCCAATTGAGCCAAGCCCGATTTCTTTCAAGGCAAATACTCCTAAAAAGCTCGGTCATTTTCCTACTCCTCTCCTTAACCTCCCGTAGAGGAAGCTGCTCCATGCCTTCAGCGGGCGTTTTGGGTCTGGAGAAAAACTTGGAAATATTTAACACGTCGGGCTTAATCTCCTTAATTAACTCCACAGACCGCCTAAAGGCTTGTTCATCCTCGCCTGGAAACCCACAAATAATATCCGTAGCCAATGTTAGCCTTGGAATCTCCCTCCTAAACGAATAAACAATATTTTTGAAGTCTTCTACAGAGTAAAAACGGTTCATAAGCTCCAGAACCTTGTCGTCACCGCTTTGAAGGGGCAAATGCAAAAACTTGAAAACCTTCTCATTCTTGTAAACCTGAATTAGACTATTCAGCATTTCTGGCACGTGGAACGGATTCATCATCCCGACCCTGACGAAAAATTTTCCCTCAACCTCGCATACTTCCTCAAGCAGCTCCACAAGATTGGTTCCAATGTCCTTTCCGTAAGCTCCCGTGTCTTGGGCTGTCAGCCAAATCTCCTTGGCTCCGCCACTGGCCGCTTCTTTAACTCTACCTACGATGGCTTCCTTCGGATAGGAGAACAGCTTACCCCTAGCGAATCGAGTGCAACAGAAAGCACATGATCCCGTGCATCCCTCGGCTATCTGAACTATTTCCACAAACTTGTTAACTCTCACCTTTGGCAAATTCGCCTTAACCTTGGGCTTTTCCGAGAAAAACTCCAAATTCCTTTCACCAAGCTCAGCCTTCCTCATGGCAAATAGAATCTGATCAACAGAATGCGGATCTAAAACAGCAGAGTAGCCGGGAGCCACTCTTTTAATAGCGGGCAAATTAATTCTCGGCAAACATCCAGTAACAATGAGAGGCTTATTTAGGCGGCTTAGAGAACGTAACCGCCAAAGTACCCTATCCTCAGTTTGCTTCTTAACTCCACAAGTATTAACAAGGAGAAAATCTGCGGATTCAGGGGCGCCCCTTACCACCTTGTATCCAGCCTTCAAAAGAAAGGCCAACATGATCTCGAGATCATACTTATTCGCAGCGCACCCATAACTTTCAACGTAAACACATCCCTTCACAGCTTTCCCACAATTACGCTTCAGCAAACTACGCCCCCTGAACCCGAAGGCAACACTAAGACCTTTTAAACACTAAAACAATGACGAAAAGCCTTCTATAAATTATTTATCCAACTATTTTTGGAATTTATCCACTACTGTCCATTGTCTATTTCCTTTTCCTGAAGATTTTTGCTCCATCCATGTCGGTGACATATTCGAAGCCTACTTCAACGAGGCGGCATGCTTCATCGAGTGTGTGGGCGCCCTTCACATGGAACTCCTCGGGTCTGCCTTGGGCGTAAACGGCGTTTTCAATGTTGATGTATAGCATGGTTGATTTTATGTTTCTATGTCCGAGAAGCTGTTGAACGTGTATGATGTCTTTGGTTTTATGGTATTCCATTGTTCCCTTCCAGTGGCGCAGTGAATGGAAGCTTATCCGCTTCAGCCTTAGATTGTTCAGTTTTGTGGCAAGCCCGGCGCGTGCAACTTGAAGGCTGTCCCTCATAGTGTTAATTGTCGTGGGCCATATTCTCATGGATGTTTTGGGAAGGGACTGCAGCCTTGCGGCTAAGTTGGAAGAGATGGGTAGAATTCTTGGAAGGCTGTCTTTCTCAGCTTGAATTCTAACGGTGTTGGTCTGAAAGTCTACGTCTGTCCATTCGAGGCGTATTGCTTCTCCGCATCGTACTCCAGTCTCCTTGAGCAGCTGAAGGAAAGTCGAGAGCCTCTTTCCCGATGCGGCGATAAGCTGGTCGATGTC
>JBBIVD010000039.1:0-8516 GCA_037439925.1 Candidatus Bathyarchaeota archaeon | reverse complement strand
TCCGTTTCGGAGGCGAAGGAAAGAGTTAGGGGAGATATGATTCGAGAGGGAAAAGCCGCGATCATGTACGAAATCATTAACAAGCCCGTTGTCTGCCGATGTGGAACCGAATGCGTCGTCAAAATTTTTGAAGACCAGTGGTTCATCGATTACGGAAAGCCCGAATGGAAGGCGCTAGCCCACAAATGCCTCGACCGAATGGAGATTTTACCCGAGGATTTACGTCAAGAATTCAATTACGTGGTCGATTGGCTTCACGAGAAGGCATGCGCAAGGAAAAGTGGACTCGGTACAAAACTGCCCTGGGACCCCGAGTGGATCATAGAGTCGCTTTCAGACTCCGTCATATACATGGCATACTACGTAATCATTAAACAGATTAAGGAGCATGGGATTCAGCCGAATCAGTTAACCAACGCCTTTTTCGATTACGTCTTCCTCAGCATCGGCAACCCAGAAAAAATATCAAAAGAAACCGGCTTAGACCAGAGCGTTCTTAAGCAAATTCGCGAAGAATTCCTATACTTTTATCCACTTGACAGCCGACACTCAGGCCGAGACCTAGTTCCAAACCACCTGACCTTCATGGTCTTCGTCCACACAGCGATTTTCCCAGAAAACCTTTGGCCCAGACAAATAGCAGTGAACGGAATAGTGTTAATGGAAGGGCAAAAAATGAGCAAGTCACTCGGCAATATCGTTCCTCTCCGTGAAGCGATCAGCCTCTTTGGAGCCGACCCGTTAAGGCTCTCAGTATTAGCCACCGCTGAACTGTTGCAAGACGCCAACTTCAGTTCTACTTTAGCCAGGTCCATGAGTGAACGACTGGAGCGACTCTACCGATTCGCTACAGAGGTGACGCAGACGAAAAAGGATACCATGCGAAGTTCATTGACATTAATAGATAACTGGATGCTCAGCCGCTTGCAGGAACACATAAAAACAGCGACGGAAGCCATGGACAAACTGATGGTCAGAAAGGCTATTCACAGCGCCTTATACTTGCTAGACCAAGACTTTCAGTGGTATTTACGGAGGACCGCCGGAGAAAAGGATTCTCCAGAACGAACGGCAACCATCAATAAAGTGTTCAGATATGTACTGGACGCCCAAGTTAGGATGCTCGCCCCAGTGACCCCGCACATATGCGAAGAAATCTGGGAAAAAATTGGAGGCAAAGGCTTCGTTTCCTTGGCTAAGTGGCCAGAATACGATGAAAGAAAAGTCAACGTCCAAGCGGAAGAAAACGAAAGTCTAATCATGAACGTCTTAGAAGACACTTCGAACATCCTTCGAGCCATAAAAATAGCTCCCCAAAAAATTTGTTATTACGTTGCTGCGCCTTGGAAATGGAAAGTCTATCTGAAAACACTGGAAAAATCGATTTCAACCCAAATCTCCCTAAGTGATTTAATGAAAGAGGCAATGACAGACCCTACGCTCAGAGGAATTGGGGAAAAAGTGGTGAAGTTCGCTCGCGAAATTCTAGAGGAGATCAAACGGATGCCTGAAGAAAAAAAGAAAAGACTGCTACAAGTGGGAATTATAAAGGAGGAGGAAGTGCTTAAAGGAGCCGAAGAATTCCTTAAACGAGAATTCGGCGCCGAAATCGAAGCCTACAATGAAGAAGACCCTCAGCGATACGATCCAAAGAAAAGAGCCCAATTAGCCAAACCATTCCGACCCGCAATTTTCATCGAATAAGAATTAATATTCCATACTTCCCAAAGACTAAATAGAGAGTTTAGGGGCCCGTGGCCAAGTCAGGACAAGGCACCGGCCTTCTAGCAAGATGGAAGGAAGTCGGAGATCCGGGGTTCGAATCCCCGCGGGCCCGCCAATGAAGGTCGTTATGTTGCTTCCTTCAATACTTCTTCGGGCGTCTTTACTGTGACTAGGTCTTCAATTTTTCTGCGGAGTTCATCATCCCTCGTGACAAATACTGCTTTATTAATTGATGCTGTAATCACATGGATTGAGTCCAAAAGCTCGGTTTTTCTTTCAATTTTGAGATCGATCGAGTCTTTGGCGATTTCTTTGTCAATTGAAACGATTTTTATGATGTCTTCAATTAACGAGACGGCCTTTTCAGCTTTCGCGTACTCTTTCTTTTCATACAACGCCCACTTGATTTCCATTAGCACTGTACATGAGGCTAATCCAGCGATTCGCCCCATTCGTATTTTTCTAAGGAGTCCTTCTGATCCTTTAAGGAATTCTTTCTCTTCGCGGGCAACGTTGAGAAATACGTTCGTATCTATGGCTACAAGCATTAAAGTCTCTCCTTGGCTTCGAAGTCAACCCGTCTTCGGATAGACCTTACCAGTTCAACGCTTGAAACATCAGACGGCCACACATCCCGTGCTAATCCCCTTAAATCAGCAACTGGGTCCTTAACCTTAGGCTTAACCAGAATTCCTTCAACCCTCGGAACCAGCTTGACCACTGTCTTCGCGGCAAGATTGTATCTCACCCGTAATTCTTTGGGGATTGTCAGCTCTCCCCTTTCCCGTATTTCCGCTTCATATTCCGTCATAAATAATCACTTTCTGAATAAATAAAAGAAAATCAGAATATAAACGTGTTGCTTTTTCAAATCTTTAATTCCAAGCTTCTGGGGGCGCTCGTATAATGAGAAAACAATCTCTGCGGGCACGCCATGGTCTAAATTAGCCTCCATGGGAAACAGGAATAAGCACCACTTCGTCTCCATCGTAAACTTTTGTTTCAAGCCCATTTAAAACGCTGATGTCCTTTCCATTCAAAAGGATAAGCGCATTCGGTCGAGGGTCACCAAACTCAGGGTCAATTAGTATTCGTTTAAATTCGGGCGAAAAAAGTTCAGTAAGCCTCTGAACTAGGTCTATCAGAGACGAAGGGCTTTCCAGATCCATGAGAAGTTGTTTCCTTCCGGAGAGACCGCGAAAAATTCCAACAAGCTTAATCTTCACTTTAACAACCACGTTCATTACTTCCTTTTTGGCGGTAGGAAGAAAAATAATTCCCTAATCCAATTCGTCGGTAATTTTCTCGCCGGTAAACAATTCTACAATGTCTGACGCTATTTGAACAATTTCATCCGCCTGCTCAATGGCTCTTTGGCGATCCTGATCTGGAGTCTGGGCAGCCCTTTGAACCGTTCGTTCAATTTCAACTAGACACCTTAAAGCAGGGTCATCTATGGTCTGCTCTTGTTGTAATGTTTGGAGAACAATGGCCTCGACGAAAGCGGGGTCGCCTAGACTATAGTATATGGCTACTTGGGCTTTCTTCATGGCTTCCAGAACTAGGCTCGGAGCCATGGGCGGCGTCTCCTGAGCCGCAGTTAACTCAGCCTTAGCCTCTCTTAAACAGCGGAGAGCCCAACCTTTCCTGTAATTATCAGTCATTGTCATTCGAAGCCCCTCTCCTTCCAAGCTCGTTTAACATTTCTCTAGGATGAAGATGGAAAAATAGATTATAAATATGCCGTAAGACTTTTAGGCTTCTTCCTTTTTTTCGAGTGTTTTTTCATCGGGCGGATGTGAAGTTTCGCTTCCTGTCTCCTCTATTTCAGTGTTTTCTGCTTTAACGCCTTCGATGCCTTCAGCTGCTTGCGAAATTCTCATCAATCGAGTTATGTATCCTGCTATTCTGTTCCTCAACTTTGTAGAAGAAGTTTTAATGAGGGTTTTCAAGGCTTCCTTGTTCGCTTCGAAATCGGCGGTAAACTTGTCGGGAAACCGATCCATCAGTTCTCGGGCGATTCTCTTAACCCGTTCCGGCCGCACCTTACCCAAGCTTCAACGTTTCCTCCATACTCGAAAGCTTTCATGACCGCCTAATGGCTGACCCATAAAATTAATTTTGCCACTTTTATCATTTTTCATTGCTCAGCGCAAAATTCAATTTCTAGTTAATAAAGGGAAACGATAATTAAAGGTTGTTTTTACGTTTAAACACTTATCAAAATTGATAACTTACGATAAGGTTAAATAGTGGCTCAAATAGAAAAAAAGGCTACGAGGATGGTTATATGACAAGCCCTGAATTAGCTGTAGCACCCATGCACCGAATATGTAAGAAAGCTGGTGCGGAAAGAGTGAGCGAAACAGCCGCAAACGAATTAGCAAAAGTACTTGAGGACGTCGGCGTCAGAATCGCCAAAGAAGCTATAGACTACGCAATGCACGCTGGAAGAAAAACAGTTAAGGCTGAGGACATCGAAATAGCCTCAAGAAAAGTCTTAGGACGATAAACCTGATCTTCAACTCTTTTTCAGAACCAGAATTTGGGTTATGCGCTTAGCGAAAAAAATTTATATTGTAATAAAATGGTGTAGGTTAGATAAATTAGCCGTTAAGAGGGTTTGAAATGGCTTATTTAACTACGGAAGCAGGACAGCCTGTGCTAATCCTTAAAGAGGGAACAGCACGTAGACGCGGCAGAGATGCTCAGAGAAACAACATTATGGCGGCTCGGATTATAGGCGAAGTTTTAAGGACGACTTTAGGTCCACGCGGCATGGACAAAATGCTTATCGACAGCCTAGGCGACATAACCATAACAAATGACGGCGCAGCTATATTGGACGAAATTGACGTTGAACATCCAGCTGCGAAGATGATGGTTGAGATAGCTAAGACCCAAGATGATATGGTTGGCGACGGAACCACAACCGCCGTGGTCTTGACTGGAGAACTTTTGCGGAAGGCTGAAGAGCTCCTAGATCAAAACATTCACCCAACAGTCATCGTTAGCGGATTTAGAAAAGCGGCTCAAAATGCAATGAATGTTCTTGAAAAAATAGGGATCCCCGTTGACCTCGAGGATCGTGAAACCTTAAAGAAAGTTGCCAAAACCTCCATGGCGAGCAAGGCAGTTGGCGTTGCAAGAGACCACCTAGCGGAAATCGCCATTGACGCCGTGAAACAAATAGCCGAGAAGAGGGGAGAAAGGAATGTTGCAGACATCGACAATATTCAAATAATAAAGAAGGAGGGTAAGAGCCTCTTGGACACTGAACTCGTCAGGGGCATAATTGTTGACAAAGAAGTGGTGCATGCAGGCATGCCGAAGCGCATCGAAAAACCAAAAATAGCCCTACTTAACTGCCCCCTAGAAGTGGAAAAAACTGAGTTCAACGCTGAAATTAGAATACGAGACCCCACGCAAATGAAGGCTTTTATGGATCAAGAAACCCGCATGCTCCAAGAAATGGTTGAAAAGATTAAGGCTTCTGGTGCTAACGTGGTTTTCTGCCAGAAGGGCATCGACGATATGGCTCAGCACTTCTTGGCTAAGGAGGGCATAATGGCAGCTAGGAGAGTTAAAGAATCAGATATGGAGAAGCTCGCTAGAGCCACGGGCGGAAAGGTCGTCACAAACTTGGAAGACCTTAAGCCCCAAGACTTAGGAGAAGCAGGGCTGGTTGAGGAACGCAAGGTCGGCGAAGACAAGATGATCTTCGTAGAGGAATGTAAAGACCCGCGTTCAGTCGCCATTTTAATTCGCGCCGGCCTAGAAAGAATGGTGGATGAGGCAGAGAGAGCCATGAACGACGCTTTATCCGTTGTTGCAGATGTGGTTGAACACAACAAAATCGTCGCCGGAGGAGGCGCTGTAGAATCAGAAATAGCCAAGGAACTCCGCGACTACGCAACCAAAGTGGGCGGGAGGGAACAACTCGCCATAGAAGCCTTCGCAGAGTCCATGGAAATTGTGCCAAAGACCTTAGCTGAAAACGCTGGCTTAGAGCCCATCGATATTCTCGTTGGGTTAAGGTCGGCCCATGAAAAGCCTAAGGGAAACACTATGGGCGTAGACGTTTTCTCAGGCAAAATCATAGACATGCACAAGAACGGCGTGATTGAGCCCGTGCGCGTAAAGGAGCAGGCGATAAAGTCTGCCGCCGAAGCTGCTTCCATGATCCTAAGAATCGACGACGTAATCGCCGCCACTAAACCAAAAGAAGAAGCTAAGCCGCCGGGAGAAATGCCAGAAGGCGAAGAATACTAAACCCAAAAAACCTTTTCCTTTTTATTCTAAACTTGAAGACATAAATAAACGCACAATCATTTTAGAATATAGGCTCCGGTAGTATAGTCCGGTCAAACACTGAATGGACCAAGTATAGTGGCCTCTCGATGTCTAAAGGCAAGGGAGAGCCACCGACCCGGGTTCAAATCCCGGCCGGAGCACCAATCAAATTGTTTAAATCCTCACTTTTCCATCTTGTAGCACATGTTGTGAAGTGAATGGACATACACAATTATGAAGAAAGGCTTGAGAGAGCCATCAAAAGCGTCAAGAAATGCAACAGTATAAGTCCCAAGAACAAGAAACTGTTGTTAAAGTTCATGGAGTACAAACGAGCCCAGGGAACAAGTGCGGGACGGTGCGCAAAGACTCTTTGGACCCTAAAGCAGTTTGCCATGAGTCAATACGCAAGACGTGGCCACAGACCTAAAGATTTCACCGTGATGAAGGGCTTCGAGCTGTTTACTAAGGAAGATGTTCAGAGAGAATTTGCCAAAATTGAGAGCTCAAGTCTGAAGGAGTCAACCAAACGAGACTACAAAATCCTTGTGCGATTCTTCATCGGTTGGGTTTTCTACGAGAAGTCTGGAAGCGAGGAAGCCTATGATCCGAAGCAACATGGTTACCCTCCCATTTTCAAAGGCGTCAAAATCAAAGAGCCGGAAGAAACCATCAAGCCATCGGACCTATTGACAGACGAAGAAAAGCAAAGGATGATTGCTGAGGCTAAGAATCTCCGTGACAAAGCATTGATTGGCTGCCTCGACGAGGCTGGGATGAGACCTGGAGAATTATTGAGTCTTAAAGTGGGCAATGTGACCATTGAAGAGCAATACGGCGAATTATCGCTCGATGGAAAGACAGGTGTACGAAGTTCGTTTATTATAAGGAATCTTGCCTATTTGTCTCAGTGGCTTGACAGCTACAGTGAGCGTGACAATCCCAACGCGCCTTTGTGGCCCGACTTCGAGAAACCAAGCGAGCCCCTCTCATACGCAGGCTTAAGACAGATGTTGAAACGAGTTGCAGCCAAAGCGGGAATCCAAAAGCGAATTTACCCGTATATTTTCAGACACACGGAGGCAACCAACGACTCAGTTGAGCTGACCGAACCCATAATGAGAAAGATCTACGGATGGACCAAAACCTCAAAGACTCCAAGCCGCTACGAACATTTAAGCGGCAAAGACGCAAAACTGGCGAAACTTAAGCAGGCTGGAATAGTCGCCGATGAGGGAAAAGAGCGTCTCAAACTTTGTCCTCGATGTAAAAAGCCCAACCCAATGAACGCTACAATGTGCTTTGCTTGCGGAGGCGTCATGTCCGTTAAACACGCCGTTGAAATCCAAAAGGAAAGAGATAAACTCGTAAGGGATGTTGAAGAATTGAAGGAAACCGTGGCTCATCTTGTTTCCATGAACATGAAAGTTGGACAGAGTCGAGAAGATGTCTCGCAACTGATAGCTTCTCGGCAACAGTTGATGGAGAAGCTTCCAAAGAAATACGTAGTTGAAGAATAGTAAAAATTTTCCTTTCTTTTTTCTGTTTGGGGTGAAATTTTCGGGTGCTACTTTTTTGGGTAGTACCATCTTTCCGATAATATGTTAAGCTTCTCCTCAGGAGATTTGTCTTTAAGCCATTTTACGAATCTTTCAACGTCTTCTTTGCGTGTTAGGTCAATCTGGGTCAAAAACACTAGACGTGTCAATATTTTTTCGTCCTTTGTCTCCTCATACTTTTGTATTTGCTCCCTTAAGGTGGCATAGCCCACGCAGTAGAGTCCATATTGAAGGCGTGGGAAGGCTGGAAAAGGGTTGCCTGCCTCTATTAAGCCTTCTAGTCGCCGTTCCACGAGACTAAGGCAAGTGTCAAGAGGAGTTGAGTTAAACCTTCGCTTTGGAGCATTAGGCTCATTTTCATATCGTGTTTCCCTTTCCACGAACTCTTTCGCTTTTTGGATGTTTTCAGTCGTTGCTCTCCCGAAACTTTCAATCACCTTAGTGGTCCATGACCCATCTGGCCGCTTAACATCTTCCACTACTTGGACGTATTCTTTTCCTACAATCTTTAGAACTTGAACTCTCAAGCGACAAGCCTCGTTCATTTAATTATGCGAAAGTTTTTAATATGCTTTGCGCCTAAACCATTTAATTAAATGGAAGGTAAACAGCATGATGAGAACGGAAACTGCCAAGCATGTAGAAGATAGACAAGCATATCAATTTTTCGCAAAACAGATCTCGAGTCTTCACCGTGAACAACGTGAGCCACGACGATGGCTATGTAACCTCCAAGCAGAAGTTGTTCGGCAAGGCAAGTGGCTGAAAGATATCCAACGAACGGTCACTTGGCTTCAGACACACGCGAAAGTGGAACCAGCGTCTGAGGTGTTCTCTTCCAGGGGAGCTGAGGGTGACTCCCTCAGAGGCGGGCACCGCCTAGCCCTAAGTAAAGGGCAGAAAGAGACCATGGTTAGAGAGGTGATTTGAACAATGAGT
>JBBIVD010000038.1:0-8596 GCA_037439925.1 Candidatus Bathyarchaeota archaeon | reverse complement strand
CAAAATGGAAATAGAAGGCATTATGACCAAAAACTTCAGCGGAACTCTTATTCAGCAATTTAAAGTTTTTGTCGGTTTTCTGAAGCTTTTTTATGAGATTATCCATGGCAGATTCGATGGAAAACTTCTTTTTCTTTTCCATTTTTTCCCATTTAAGTTCAAAGGAAGAAGAACTTGAAACCAGACTGAAAAATCCCTGCCTTTGGCTTCCGGACTCAGCACTGAAAATCCAGTCTTCAGGCGCCTCAAGTTCTATTCCTTGCCAACCGAATGGCTTAAAAACAGAAAGTCTCCCGCCCTTTTTCATTTTATTCCCTTTCACGGAAATTTCGGTTTTATGGATTTGGTTGGGCAAGCCTCCACGCATTTTAGGCAATATATGCATTCGGGGTCGGTGAACTTTTCCCATGGCGAGTCGAGGATGCGGACCATCATTGGGCAAGCCTCCACGCATTTTAGGCACCCAGCCTTTGTGCACTTAACAGGATCCCTTCTCAATCCGAGAAAACTGAACCTGCCTATAATAGATAAAAGAGCCCCTTCTGGACAGAAATATCGACACCAACTCCTCGGGACATAGACTGCCAAAAAAAGAAAACCGATCATTATGGCGAGGCGAACCCAGAAAAGCGGCGACGCCGCCAAGGTGATTTTCTCCGCCGACACAAACAGCGCATAACGGACATCGAAGAAGGCTCTCGGCAAGACAGCGAAAAGCGTGTCAGACGGGCTCAACACATTAAAGGGCGCTGGAGCGAAAACACCTAAAGCCGATCTGTACCCTCCACCCATTCCCATGAATGATGAAGCGGCCAAGGTTCCACTGATAAGTAAAATGATGAACAAAATTCCGTGTTTAACGTTGATCATCCCTCGGTGGGTCCTTAAGGAAACTTGCCTATGTTTACCCTTGAAATGGCTCAGTAAGTCTTGGACGAAACCGAAGGGGCAGACCCAACCGCATGTAGCCCTTCCCAAAATAATGGCCGTTAAAAAGAACGAGGCTAAGGGAATAAAAGGGAAGAGGACTTCGTAGAGCATTAGCTGCAACGCTCCTAGGGCATCGCCCATCGTCTTTTGAGGAATTGCCAAACTATTAACAACTGGAAGGAGAATTGGCCAAGGTCCCAATCCGAAAACGGCAGCGTTAAACAATAAGAAGAAACAAAACTGCGCTATTTTTCTAGCCGCCTCTATCTTAGGAAAACCCTTTTTAGGCGCCTGCTCTTTGGCTTCGAGTTCACCTTTTGAAGCCTCTTCACCCTTCTTCGGATCATCGTCTTTTTTCTCTTTCAATTCTCAATCCCCTAGGAAATTATGGCATCCGACGGACAGAAATCGGTTAACACTTTAACCATTTTCCTTCAATATTTCCGTGGCTTTAAAAACGTGAGACGAAAGTAGAATAAAAAGTTTCACTTAGAAAAGCTGATTAAGCCAGCTTAATTGATTTGAAAGTTAAGGGATGTCGCCTCGCTTTGCCGCAGGCCGCCCTATTAAATTTTTTGGGCAAAACTCTATTAGGTCGGGCTTTAACCATGTTTTTGGAAGGTATCACTGGAGATTGAATAGCATGTCTCTAAAATCGTTTCTAGCTAATATTCAGGAAGAGTTAAGGAGAAAAGATGAGGTTCGGCGGGAAGTTCAAGAGGACATGCGTAGAGCCACTCGCCTATCTAAACAAGCGATTCTTTTTGTGCATCAGGGAAGATTCGGCGACGCGGAGAAACTCCTTGAGGGAGCAGATGGGCTCCTCGCCAAACTCCGCAGCGTTTCGAGGGACCATCCCGACCTCATTTATTCAGGTTTAGTAGACGCCGCTTTCGAGGAATACGCCGAAGCATGCACGCTTTTAAAGTTAGTTAAAGAAGGAAGGTTCATCAGCCATGAGGAGCTTGGTGTTCCCGCCGTTTCTTATGTGCTCGGGCTTGGAGATGTCGTTGGAGAACTTAGACGCAGGGCACTCGACTCCCTGCGGGAGGGAGACGTGAAAGCGGCGGAAGAATGCCTCCGAATAATGGAGCAAATTTACGTTGAGTTAACAGCCATGGACGACGCCTACATGCTTGCTCCAGGGCTTAGGAGAAAATGCGATGTGGCGAGACATGTCATCGAAGCAACTCGAGGAGATATCACCATAGAAGCTCGTAGAAGCTCCTTAGAACGCTCCATAGAAAGACTGGAAAAAACCCTTAGGAGTAAGAAGAAAGTTGGTAAAACTGGAGCCTAAAGAAATCTTAAAGCGGGTTAAAAGGGAAGGCTTCGAAAAAGTTTGGCGTGAAAGCGCAAGTCTTTTTCCTGAACCTAAGAAAATGCTGGAGCTTACCCCTAGCAAACGTGGCCAACCGCATTCCCTTTTCGACCTCATTCAAAAGTTGCGCCAATTCTTCCTCGACGCAGGCTTCATGGAGGTTTCGAATCCAGTCATCGTCGAAGAAGCCGAAGTTTACAAGCAGTATGGACCTGAGGCCCCCATTATACTCGACCGCTGCTACTATTTGGCAACGCTGCCTAGACCCGACATCGGCTTGAGTAAGGCGAAGTGCTTAGAAATTGAATGTTTAGGGGTTAAATTAACCGATGAAAAAACTGAGGCTCTTCAGGAAGTGCTGAGGAATTATAAAAAGGGCGATGTAGCCTCCGACGACCTAGTAGAAAAAATAGCTGAAGCTCTCAACGTTTCTGACAGCACAGCCACTCTCGTTTTATCCGAAGTTTTCCCCGAGTTCGCCGCTCTTAAGCCGCAGCCTTCCACCCTAACATTGCGAGCCCACATGACAAGCGCATGGTTTCTGACCCTACAGGCGTTGCAACATAAACTCGAACTGCCCATAAAACTGTTCTCTGTGGACATCCGCTTCAGACGAGAGCAAAGTGAGGACCCCACGCACCTTCGTACACACCACGCCGCCAGCTGCGTCATCATGGACGAAGAACTAAATGTGAAGGACGGCGAAGAGATTACAAAGGCTATGTTGAAGCCACTTGGCTTCGAACGCTTTCGCTTCGTTCAAAAAAAGGTGACCTCAAAGTATTACACGCCCGGAACAGAATATGAAGGCTACATTTTCAATCCGAAAATGAGCGAATGGATCGAAGTTGTTGATTACGGCTTATATAGCCCCATCGCCCTCGCAAACTACGACATCGAATATCCTGTTTTCAATTTGGGGATGGGCGTTGAACGCGTAGCCTCAGTGTTATACGGTGAAACCGACGTGCGAAGACTAGTTTATCCCCAGTTTTACGCCGAATTAACGCTCTCCGACAATGAAATCGCCAAGATGATCAGAATTGAAGTGAAACCAGAAAGCGAAGCTGGAATAAAAATACGGGATGCAATCAAGTCCACAGCCTTAAAGTACGCTGAAGAGCCGAGCCCATGTGAATTCTTGGCTTACGAAGGGAAAATATTGGGAAAGCATGTTGAGGTTTACGTTTACGAGACCGACGTCAAAACAAAGCTTCTCGGTCCAGCCGCCCTTAACAGCATTTACGTTTACGACGGAAACATCCTCGGCATTCCAGAGAAAGGAATGGAACATGTGCCCATCGTGAAAGAAGCTCGGGAAAAGGGAATACCGCTGGGCTTCAGCTATCTCGACGCCGTAGCAGCCCTTGCCGCAGCGAAAATTGAGGAAGCAGTTCGGCTGGGCGGAAAAAATGTGAATGTAAGGGTGAAGATGGCGAAGCATCCCAGCGACGTCAACATTAAGGTCAGCGACGTAGCCCGAAGATACACAACTGGTAAGAAAAAGAAAATCGAAGTCGCCGGCCCAGTTTTCATCGGAGTTCGAGCCGAAATTGCCCAGTAGGTTTAGCCCAAGTTTCTCCACGAAAAAAGCGCATGAAACGCAAATGCGGTTATCCAAAAAAGTGATAAGTGAAAATAGACTGCCAGAAAACATAAAGTTCGTTGCTGGAGTAGACGTCGCCTACGCTGGAGATACTTCCATAGGTGCTGTTGCCGTTCTCGATTTCGATTCCTTTTCCCTCGTTGAATCACGTACAGTCAAGCTTAAAACTCGCTTTCCATATGTGCCCACTTTGCTTTCCTTCCGCGAGGTGCCGCCAACATTTTTAGCCATTAAAAAACTTCAGATAAAGCCAGACGTTTTCATGGTTGACGGCCAAGGAATAGCGCATCCCTATCGCTTAGGATTCGCTCCCCACTTGGGCCTGGTGGCAAATGTGCCGACAATTGGAGTTGCTAAAAGTTTGCTTTGCGGCGAAGTTCAACGCTTTAATGAAAAGCGTTGGGCACCAATCGTTGAGGAGGGCGAAGTCATCGGAGCCTCAGTCATTACGGAATTTGGGAAAAAGCCTGTTTACGTGAGTGTAGGCCACCGAGTTTCATTAGAGAAGGCAATAGAACTGGTTCTGCATTGCGCACGAGGCTGCAGAATTCCTGAACCCGTCAGAAAAGCCCATACACTGGCAAATGAGGAGAAAAGAAAACTCATGCGTGGTGTAAAGAGTTTAACGTGACGCCGCCGCCACCCTTTCCATTTCGTTGCGTTTTTGCACAGCATAGCTTTTCACGTCGCCGTTCGCCGCTAAAATCAGCTCTTCAGCGAGGGATTCCTCCAAGGTGCGGGGATTCCCAAACGTCACTTTTCTCGCTCCTTCCGAAAGTAGGCGGAGGGCTAAGTCCACACGCCTCTGGGGCGAGATGTCCACGGCCATGTGGTAGATGACTCCTCCGAAGCTGACTCTAGTGGTATCCTCGCATGGAGCCGAATTCTCAACAGCTCTGACTAAAACTTCCACAGGGTTGCGTCCAGTGCGGAGGTGAATAATCTCAAAGGCGTTCCTCACCGTGTTGATGGCTCTAGCCTTTTTCCCAGCGCCTTTCCCAGGCCGCATGAGATTGTTTATGAGCCTCTCAACTATGTTAACTTCAGATTTGCGGAACCTTACATGCTCGTGTCTTCCCATGCTGTGGGGAACATACATTGGCTTAAGGGAAACATAGCGTTTAAGTCCGAGGTCCTTCACTTCTATTCCTTCGAAACTCCACTTTCCGAACAGGTTAATTTCCGGCTTCTTGCTCAAGCTTTGCACCTTCGCATAGACCCTTTTCGGTTAAAGGAACCTCGTTTAAAAAGGTTGTTAGAAATTTTATGTGAGGCTATCGTAAAGGTTTCTCCTTTCGACCGTAAACAAGCTCCTTAAGGGCGATTCCATTCACTGTGACAACCTTGTATCGAACTCCAGGAATGTCGCCCATTGCTCCTCCGCGGGAGCCGCCGATTCCCTCTATTATAACCTCGTCATGTTCGTCGACTACGTTTAGGGCGCCGTCCCAAGGGAGAAAGGCGGTGACCACTATGCCGTTTTTGATAAGCTGAACCCTCACGCATTTTCGGATGGCGCTATTAGGCTGCTTGCTTTCAACTCCCTTTTTCTCCAGGACTATTCCTCGTGCCATGGGCGAACCCTGCAGCGGGTCAGCCTTAACGTCAAGTTTAAGCATTCGGCTTTTATACTCTAGGTCGCTCCACCGCATTTTCTTTCTTTTTTCAAGTAGTTTTCTTGCGGCGAATTCGCCTTTAGGTGACTTACCCATGTTTTCTCCTTTTCCCTTTTTTGGTCCTTTATGTTAAGTTCAAGTGTAATATTTATGCGTATAGGCAAAAACTTCAGACCTAGCCTGCTTCGCCGATAAGGTTTTCCATAACGACTACGACAATTAAAACTAGTGTTTATGTTATGCTCACGTTTTGTATCTGGAAGTACCTTTTAGCTAGGAAGCGAGTTCTTTCAGCGTTTCTTCCGTTTCTTCCTATGGCGACGCCCTTGTCCTTCGGGTTCACGGAGACCACGGCTATGGTTTTTCCGTCGGGGCGTTCAGTTATGCGTATTTCTTTGACCTGAGCGGGCTTTAAAGCGTTTTTTATGAATTCGACGGGATTTTCAGAATGTTCAATTATTTCGTGTTTCTTGCCAGTCATTCTTTCCAGAAGGCGAATGTTTTTGCCTCCTTTTCCTATGGCTATTCCTAATTCTCCTTCTTTCACGACGAAGATTATTCTGTTTAGCTCATCGTCTATTATGCAGTCCTTCACGTTGGCTCCTGTTATGCTTTCGAATAGGGCTATGTAACGCATTTCTGTGCTCGTGAACCTTATGCCGCTAGACATTCGCCGCCTCCGTAAGCTTGAGGATATCCGAATCTCCAGGATCCCTTACTGTCAAGGCTGAAACCGTGAAGGGCTTTCCGCACGCCATACCTAAATCTATGCTGGTTCCATTATAAATAACGATCGGAATTTTAGAAAGCCTGCAATAGTTTTCGATGTCTTCACGAATGTTCCTCGGACAATTAGCCGCTACAATTATGAGTTTAGCCTTCCCTACTTTAGCGGTTTTCATCGTGTTTTTCGCTCCAAAAAAGACCTTACCAGTTTTCACAGCGGTTGCAATAGCCTTGTTTATGTCGATCACTTTTCCTCACTCTCTCGACGTGGCGTCGACATGTAGAGATCAACTAAACCCGTCCCGATGGGTATGGACTGACCAACTATCACGTTTTCAGTTACGCCCCTTAACGGGTCGCTTTCCCCTTTAACGGCTGCATCAACAATGTTTGCTACGGTGATCTCGAAGGCCGCTCTCGCGAGCACACTGGACTTTTCTCCGCTTATTCCGTGTCTTCCTATTTGCCGCACGTCGCCATTAGCTGTCATGATGTCGGCCACCAGCATGACATGCCTTATGTCAACGTCGAGACCCTGCTCCTCTAGAACCCCCATGGCTTCTTTAATTATGGCGTTTCTCGCTGCCTCGATTCCAAGCGTCTTGGCGATTTCATGTATGTGATTTGTTGATGTTCTTGTTGGGTCCACGCCTGGAATCTCGAGGACCAATGGCAAGTTAGAGCCGTCTGTTCGTATGACCCACTCTCCCTTTTCCTCGGTGACGAGCACCCTACGAATGCCCGGCACCCCTTTGACGTAATGTATAGAAACTCTGTCAAGCAGTTTCTTAAGGTCTAAAGGCTTTTTAGGTTTGAGGAAAAGTTGATTGTTTGAAGACCTTAACACGCAATCTTGTAGGCGCAAGATGTTCTTTAACTCGTCGAGTGTCACGCCCCGATCTTCCATCATAGTTGGGTCGAGGCTTATGACGACCTCCCCTTTTTCAGGGGCGATGTACATAGCGTGGGTTATGTCCTCCATAGTCGTGTAAATGATTTTGCGAGCGACTTCAGTGGCCTTTTCCCTGCTTGCTCGATGCTCCTTATCTAAGTAAATTGACATGATCGGTGTGGAAGGCTTCCGTCGAGCGTCAACAATCTCGATGAGACGAGGCAATCCGAGAGTTACGTTTTGTTCCCTCACTCCTGCGTAGTGGAACGTTCGAAGCGTCATCTGGGTGCCAGGCTCGCCAATGGACTGTGCAGCTATAACGCCAACGGCTTCGCCGGGCTCAACAAAGGCTCCTCTATAGTTCTGTAGGGTTAAGTTAACCGCCTGGTCTACTCCATGCTTGGGCAGTTTGGCTTTGGTTAACTCGATTTTTAACTCTTTGAGGAGCAGAGGGGTGAGCTGGTTCTCAACATTCTTTAGGGCTCCATCAATGTATTCTTTTGAGGCGGGTTTTCCTTTCTCCATTGCTATCTTAACTTGCTCAACGAGCCTGCGGACGTTCACGGCTTTTCCATGGTCGCTTTTAGCAGGGTCCACACCGTCTTCTCCATACCTGAACTGAATTATGTCGCCTATCGAGCTTCGAACAGTCCTGTCGTACTCAATGCGCAGATGCTCTAAGGCGTTGATGAGCCTTCTCTGCATGTATCCGCTCTGCTGCGTTCGCACCGCCGTGTCCACGAGGCCCTCTCGGCCACCCATAGCGTGGAAGAAAAATTCAATCGGGTCTAAGCCGTCTCTGTAGGAGGAATACACGAAGCCTCTAGCCTTGGGAGTGGGATCCCTTGGTTTAAAGTGGGGCAGAGCACGATCAATGTATCCCCTCATGATTCGTTTACCACGCACAGACTGTTGCCCAACACACGCGGTCATTTGACCAATGTTAAGGCTGGAGCCCCTCGCGCCGGTCCTCGTCATAATCATGCCTGAGTTGTCTTCATCGAAATATTTGTCTGCAGTTCTTCCTGCTTTGTCTCTGGCTTCGGCCAATTCGTTCATAACGTAGATTTCAAAGGACTCTGTGAGAGTTTGACCAGGGAGCCTCTGGAGCGTTCCATCGTGATAAGCCTTAATTAATTCGTTTATTCGGCCTTCAGATGCCTTAATTATTTGGTCAATTTTCTGTTTAACAGAGCTGGCCAATTCGAGTTCATCAAAGGAGTAAGTGAACCCACGCATTGTCATGAAAAGTTTAAGAAGACGACATACGCGGTTGAGGAATTGCCGTCCTGCACTGGCGCCGTAATCCTTTATTATTCGATGTAATAGGCTTTCAGACTGTTCGGCTCCTATGGAGCTTCTATCGATTACACCGCTTTTTAAGACGCCGTCTTTAATGATTACATAGGCGTCGTAGGGGCACTTTTCATAGGTGCACGGAGTACATCCTTGACATACCGTTGCCTTCAACGCATAGTTTAGGTCTTTTGGGATGAAGAGGCTAA
>JBBIVD010000037.1:4988-8802 GCA_037439925.1 Candidatus Bathyarchaeota archaeon | reverse complement strand
ACTGCTCAAAGCTCTCAGCACTGAATTGGGCAGGACCATACTCTTCACGAGTCACAATATGTTCGAGGTTGAGCGCCTGTGCGAAAGGATAGCGATAATGAACTCCGGAAAGATAATTGCCATAGACACGCCTTTGCAACTTAGCGAGATTGCTAGTGAGATAAAGGCTGTCGAAGTCAAGATATCGGAAATAGCGGACTCTAAAACGCTTGACCTGTTGCAAGGACTGGATGGAGTTAGGAGGGTCATCAAGACGGAAATTGGAGAAGATTACAGCCTCATCCAAGTGGAGGTAAGAGATGAGCAGGATGCGATAGCAACGATTCCCAATTTCCTCCAGGGCAAGGGGTTCAACGTGATATCGATACAGCGAGCTTTGCCGACACTAGAAGATGTGTATATGAAACTGACGAGGCAACCAGCATGAGTGCCCAATCCATACTGGAACTGTTCAGAGAGGAGGCTCCCAGAATTAAATCGACATCTCGGCAAGTTTATGCAGTAGTATGGGCGAATCTGAAGATACTTTTCTCATACAAGTACTGGGTCTTGACAGATTTCTTGAGCACGGTAGCATCTATCGTAATGTACTTCTTTATGGGGCTCCAAGTTGACCCTACGCAGCTTGCTAGAAGAGGCTATGGCGAGAATTACGCTGCATTCGCGCTTGTAGGAATATCGACATCTCAGTATCTGTGGGTCTGCCTGAGCCGGCTCAGCCACTCGATACAACATGACATAAGAGGAGGAACTCTGGAGACGGTCGCTGTCACCCAGATTAGGATGGGCGCATACTTCCTGGGACAGACGATAAGAGGGTATCTCGTTAGTCTGTTCCTCCTCGCAGGTACACTTTCAGTTGGATTATTCGTCCTGAGGATCTCATTGCAGATCAACTTTTATACAGTCTCGGCAGCTTTCATAACTTTTCTGCTCATGATCATATCGAATCAAGCCATAGGGTTCATAACGGATGGAATCGTCATGGTGCACAAGAGGGGGGACCAAGTCACGTTTATGCTAGCAGGTTTGAACGAATTCCTTTCTGGAGTCCTGTACCCTCTTGAACTTCTCAAGCAGTTCCCACTGCTCTATGCCGTTGCAAGGATGTTCCCATACACCTACGCACTGGATGCGCTAAGAAGGTCACTAACTGGGGGCGCTGGCATATTCTCAGAAGTTTTTTACGACCTGACCATCCTCGTAATCTTCAGTGTGGTCCTTCTTCCAGTTGGGCTTAAGGTTCTCCACACGCCAGGACACACTCAAGGCAGCATATGCCTTGTCGGAGAGAAAGTCGTTTTCACTGGCGACACCCTATTCGCAGGCTCAATAGGCAGAACAGACTTACTTGAATCATCCGACAAAGCAATGCAGAACTCACTTAAAAGGCTGATCACCTTGCCAGACCATTTAGATGTATATCCTGGACATGGACTAGCGTCCACCATGGGCGAGGAAAAGAAAAATAATCCCTTTCTGCAAGGCTTAATTTAAAGCTTTAATAACATTCGTTTCGTGATGAGAAGGGGATGGAAAATGAGTTTCATCGAACATAAAACAGTCTATTTTGAAGCTGCTGGTCAACAGAACACGGGGCACGTGTTGAGGCTGGCGAAGGAACACGCTCAAGCCGAGGGAATAAAAGACATCGTAGTTGCCTCAACCACGGGAGAAACTGGAGCGAGGGCTTCAGAAATTTTTAAGGGATTCAACCTAGTGGTTGTGACTCATCATTTCGGCTTTTCTGAGCCTGGGAAAAGTGAGCTAACCGAGGAGAACCGTAGTAAAATCTTAAGGAACGGAGCGAAAATCTTGACGGCTACTCATGCGTTGAGCAGCGTGGAAAGGGCTGTTAGGAAAAAGTTTGGGACAGTTATGCCCCTTGAACTCATCGCCCACACGCTTAGACTCTTCGGTGAAGGAACAAAAGTTTGCGTTGAAATAGCCGTAATGGCAGCCGACGCTGGGCTCATTCCAGCGAATAAGAATATTGTGGCTATAGCGGGAACAAGCGAAGGAGCCGACACCGCCTTAGTGGTGAAACCCGCAAGCTCATCTAACTTCTTCGACTTTGAGATAAGGGAAATAATAGCGAAGCCAAGAAACAGAAGAAAGGGCTGAAGATGCCACTTAGTCTTCCAATTTAAACCAGCAACAAAGCAGTGGCAAGGATTAATATATCAGTTTTTCTCATTTCTCATTCTCTTTAGTGGAATTTTCCGTTTTCCTCGACCATATTAATATCAATATAAAAAGCTCTCCAATGAAAAACCAAGCCCAAGGGAAAATAAAGTCACCGCAAATAAGATAGTAGTCTGCAGTCTTTACGTACCACTGCTCGGAAACTGCTTCAGTTAAGGTCTTTCCGATTTTTTCTACTTCTTCTTGGGAGGAACCATAGCAAGGCGCTTTAATCCAATCTCCTATAGAAACTAGTGATTGATTGTCTCCCCAATCGTAAAATCGTATTGGTTTATTTATTCGGTTCTCTGAAACTATTGCCGAAATATTTTCCCTAAAGAACTGTTGGAATTCCTCTGAATTTTTGGTAGCCGTTAGACCGTTCTTCGTTTGCCCATTGAACTCCACAAGCACTTCTACGCTATAAGAGTAAGCTGGACTCATGCAGAATAAGACTATTGGAAACATTATAGCAACTATAGTGACTAATATTTTACCACGTTTATGCAAATCTCTTCTCCTCCTTCAGGTCTAATTAATAGTTAGGTTACTTATAGTTATTTTGATTTTTTGTCCACTAGCATAGTGTTAAATGTCGATTGTAATACGAATGTGCATCTATTGCCCGACAATAGATCTTTTCTTTTATCAGACAAAATAAGATGATGGCTAAAAGCAATGATATACAGTGTTTAATAAAAACTTCGTCAAGAGATTAAACACGAAAATATTTTGTGAGTTTTTCTTGGTACATTTCGTCTTTCAAGAGTGTGCTGGTTTTCACCCAGTCTTCAAGCCTTATTTCAAACCTTGAAGCCATGTAATCCAAAGCTTCTTTTAACTCGTTAAACTTCTTCGGGTCCCTTCTCAGGGCTCCTCTCACACTTTCTCTGTTTATCCACACTCCGAGAGGCGTAATAAAGCCTGGGTGAATCTCTCTGAGAGCTACAACAGTAGCCTGTCTCCCTTCTTCGGCTAGGTGCTCGGCTGCTGCGAGCCTAACCGCGTAGTAGCATCCTCCTAGGGATGCGTATGTCGTTCGTCCCTTGTAGTCTTCGTAGTCTCCGCACATGGCTATGCTTCGGCTTTGAGGGTTCCAAGCGGTTCCAGGATACCATGCCTCAATCCATTCATATTTCCAGCTTGAAGGCATCATAAGGACTACGAATCGGTTCTCCAAATAGTTTAACTCATAGACTCTATACTCGTTTATGGCGGGCTTCCCCTTAACCTCCTCTTCTATGAGGCGTTGGGAAACAATGGAGTCAACGGCTGTTATGCTCCATCTCGTAGGCACCAGCCTCCTCTGGTTTTTGAGTCCAAAGGCTCCGACGCTGAAAGCCTTCTGAATCCTGGAAACGGGCACGTCGTCCTGATAAAGCTCCAGCACAGCGTCCGCCGCCTTCAAATCGTCGTCCCCATAAGCCTTTTCAATTCTATGATCCACCTTCGTGCTTCCAATCTCCATGCCCCTTAAGACAGCTGAAGGACCCATAGGCTGAACCTCTCCATCGAAGAAAAATCTGCCTCCAGGCTTCTTTTTGAAATACACTTCTGTCTCTACTGAAAGGTTTGAGAGGGCTAATTCCCGAGTACTGTCCATCAGTTTTCCAGCTTTCTCAGGCTTTTT
>JBBIVD010000037.1:0-4962 GCA_037439925.1 Candidatus Bathyarchaeota archaeon | reverse complement strand
CACAAGTTTCGTCCTAAAATCCACGATTTCGTCCACGGGCTTCCCAAGCCAATGCTCAGGCGCATCTAAAAGAAAAGTGTCTCCAAGAATCGGGGGCACTAATGGACCAGCATAGACGTATGGATAGCCCATGCGCCCAACAAAAACTCCAGGCGGCGAAGAACCTTCAAGCTCAGTGCCTTCTATGCGGCTCTTCACTTTCACGTAGGAATAAAGCTTCAGTAAAGCTGGACACCTAGGCTTTCCACAAAGGGCTTTTCCGCCCCTGCAGGCTAGGCAAAGGCTCTGAGACGAAACTCTAACCCTAAGCTCCTCGGCATCATAGTTAAGGTCTCTGGCTATAGTCACGTCTTCGATTAAGTGCTCTACCCAAGGAACCCTCCGCTTAACCTTCTTCACAAACTTCTTACCTAAACGAAGCTCCAAGGCTTTCCGATCCATGAGAAACTTCGTGTAAGAGAAATAAATGTCTTTGCAATAATATTGGCTCTAGTAAATCTCCCGCAAAGTTTTTATATGTTTTATGCTGTATGATATACGATGATCTTTATGAAGGGAAAAGGAAAGATAAGAACGACGCTTGTGCTGGAAGAAGCCGTGTTCAAAAAGCTAAAACAAAAGTCACAGGGAAACGTCTCAGAGCTAGCTAACAAAATACTTAAGGAAACCTTATTCGGTAGGGGCAAAAGTATGTTCGGCGAGTTGAAAGGGCTCGTGTCAACGAAGGACATCGTTGAGGAAGAAACTCATGAAGAGCTATATCGTTGATACGTACGCTTGGATTTCATATTTTGAAGGAAAGGAAAAGTTCAAAGATGCAATAGAGGAAAATGAGCTCTATACACCGTCCATCGTCTTAGCGGAAGTCAGCAGAATATTAACAAGAAAAAGGGTACCTCAAAGAGAAAGCGCAAAAATTATAAACTTCATAAAAGAGCGCAGTCTCATCTTAAGCTTAGATGAAACCAACGCTGTCCAAGCCGGCGAAGTAGCGGAGAGAGAGGGACTATATCTAATTGACGGCATCATATACTCTTACGTAGATGAGAAACTGCGACTTCTAACAGGCGATAAACACTTTAGAGGCAAACCCTTCGTCGACTTTATTGAGGGCAGCCTGTAGATGAGACCTAAGGCGAAGGTTGAAATTTACTATTTTGGATGTTGTCCTTGGAGCTATTTCTTCGCTTATGGCGGCGGATTTTTAGACAAGGAGTGGACGAAAACAGGAGGCGATTTCAAGGAAAAATTAGAGAAACTCGATATGGAAATTGTGGAAGTTAACTTTCTTGAGAATCCAGACCTACTTGAGAAGTATGCACGCTACATTGATCCATACAACCCATTTTCCAGCTATAAACGTTTCTTCTTAGACGGAAAGGAAGTATCTGAGGAAGAGTTTTTCGCCAAGCTCCTCCCTTCCGAGGAGACGCATTAGGAGAAGTGCTTTCTGTTGGAAGTGGAAATAAAGGACCTAGGATACGAAAATATTGACGATTTAGTGAGCATCTGCTACGGAGAACACACTGTCGCATCCACTTTGAAGGAAGGGGCTTTAAGAAAAAGGGCGTGGATCAAGAAAGCTCTTCATGTGTTCGGTTCTTGCGCCAAGATCGCTTATGTAGAGAATAAGCCCATAGGCTTTATAGAGTTCTATCCTATCCAAGTGTTTCCAGTTCTAAGGCATATGCTGAAAGACAGGAAAGTAATACTGATTACATGTGTCTTCGTCAGAGGGAAAAGAACAAAAGGTCTCCAAAGGGGAATACCAAGGAAAAGGAATAGGCTCAAAGCTGATTCAGGCGCTCATAAGGGACCTTAAGCATCGAAAAATTCCCTACTTCGGCAATGAAAAGACAGAGGAAATTGCCATAGGGTCATGGTGCAGCCACACAGGATTTCCAGAGGCTTTACCGAGATTCAGAAAATTCTTCTTCAAAAATGGTTTCGTTGAAGCCCCAGACTTTCCAGACCCAACCACGAAAGGCGGCATATTATCCTACAAATTACAGAGGAGCCCATGACTTTCTGTTTATATCCTAAAAATAAGTTTGAACATAGTTATAATTGGTGCTTGCAACGTGGTTGTTGTCAGGGAAATCCTCTGTAAAACTATTCTGAGTCGAAGCGGAATTTACGGTGTCGACTATTCGGTTAACCCTTACGTGGGCTGTCAACACGCCTGCGTCTACTGTTATGCGAGGTTCGTGGCTAGAAAGGCGCATCGACGTGAAGAATGGGGCTCCTTCGTGGATGTAAAAATTAACGCACTTAAATTGCTGTCTTCTGAGCTTCGTAGAAAGCCTAAGGGACTTGTTTTGGTGAGCAGTGTAACCGATCCTTATCAGCCACTGGAAAAGAAGTATGAGTTGACTAGGGGAATTCTGCAACTCTTGGCGCAGCATCAGTTTCCCACTACCATATTAACGAAGTCGAATTTGGCTGTTAGGGACATAGACATAATGAAGAAACTTCGAGACTTCGAAGTCGGGTTCACCATAACCACTTTGGATGAGAATGTCAAGAGAATTTTTGAACCTTGGTCAACCTCAGTTGAGGGAAGGCTGGACGCTTTAAGGAGACTCCATGAGGCTGGCATCGAAACCTACGCCTTTCTCGGTCCCATGTTGCCATACTTAAGTGAAGAAAGACTAAGCGAATTGTTAGGCAGGCTTTGTGAAGTTGGTGTTAACCGCATCCTGGTTGATCGGCTTAACTTAAAGGCTGGCAACTGGAACTCCATTTACAAGGCTTTAAGGGAAAACCTTCCAGATTTTATCCCAAAGTTTGAGGAAGTTTTGTTCAGATTAAATGGATATTATGAAAGGCTGAGGTTAAAGATTTCTGAGATGTGCCGAAAGCTTGATTTAAGGGTTGACTTCTGCTACTAACGCATTCGTTGACTAATGGCGGTTCCTTATAGAAAAGTTTAAATGTGTTAAACTGTTTAACAATATGCTACACTGGAGGAGGTTTAAACATGGTAGATAAAACTGAAACTTCGGGTTTCATCGTCCTCTTCGTGGGCGTAGCCCTACTCGTCTTCACATTCTTCAACGCCTACCTCTTCCTTAAAGGGCTTTTAAACATCATCTCATCAGCCGACCTCATGGAAAGCTTCGGCCAAGCTTTGGCACCACTGATCGAAGCCTGCATTCGAGCCATATACCTGGGCATAATGGGATGGATCGGCTCAATACTCACCATAAGGGGAGTGAACATTTTAACACAGTTGAGACTTGCAGCCAAAGAAGAAGCCAAAGTTTTGGAAAAATACATCGTGGAGCCCTCTAAGGAAAAGCAGAAAGGAAGAAAAGGCTAATGAGACAGGCCTTAAGGGCGCTGGGCTGGGCGACTAAGGTACTTTGGATTCTGATAATCGTTTTCGCTGCCACTGTTGCATATTCAGCCTTAAATTTCAGAATGGGCTTCGGTGAGCCTCAGGCTTCTTTCTCAGACGGCGTAATAGTGATGTCTTTTCCCTTGATTATAAACAACAGTGGCTACTATCCTGTTTCGGACCTTAATTTAACGACACGTCTAATAGACAATAGAGGAACACTAATTTCTACATCAACAACGTTTTTGCCCCTAATAACCCATAATAGCAACCTTGAGAAGACACACAACATTTCGCTGAGCCTAAACGACCTAAACTTGACTCATTTTCTATTTGAAGACAGCAACTTTACGGCAGACCTGTCCATAACAATGAAAATTGCACGCGCTTTTTCTCTCCAAACTGCGACGGACATGGTAATACCTTGGGGGGCGCCTCTCTACAAATTCTCCATAGGAGAGATAACCTACCGCTCTAACGGCACCCATTACTTAGGGGACGTCCCGATAAGCTTTGAGAACCACTCTCCTTTCCTAAGTGTAACAGGCATCATACGGTTTGAGGTTTACAACAATAGAAGCGAATACGTGGGCTCTGGAGAAAAATTTGTAGATGTGCCTTCCCATTCTGGATATGGAGACCAAATAGAACTCATTATAGACTACCCCGCAAACATAACGGCTAATGGACAAGCGCGCGTATCCTTTGAAACTTCCATGTTCAGTTTCGGACCGATGGTGATGCCCTATGGTTAAGACGGAAAGCAAAGGAGAAGAACTACTACTAAAAAGGATGGCTCCAAGGGTTTTGAAGGCATCCATATGGGGTTTCGCAACTTTCCTAATGTACTATATTGCCTACCAACTGCTTGTCTTACCCCTACTCATGTTTCCCGAACTTATTTCCTTTGGAGTTCAGCCAATTTTCTTCACCTTCGTAGCGTTGGCTGTTTTCTTCGCCGTTGCCATTCAATTATTCTCAGGAACAATTTTTCAACATGTGCTGGGCGTCGCGAGGTCGCTAATCCTAATGACATACCTCATTTATGCGCTGAGAGGCGGCATCCTAACCTTAACGCCAAACGTCGGCGCCGAAACACTCGACATCGTAATCGATTTCAGAGTATTCCTAATGATGATTATTCTAGTTAGCCTAATGGGCTTAGGGAAAAGCATACTTCAGACAATAAACTTCCTCGCGAACGAAAAGGAATTTTCTTCGTTTCAAGATACATAAATTGAGACGGCATACAGATTACGAATTAATGTTTGTAATTCATAACTTTTTCATATAACATGATGAAGTTTCATAAATCCATGAAAAAATTAGAAGCCGTTGGAAGCATGTCTCCTTGTTTTGGAAAGTGTCACGAGAGTCCATGCCAAAGGTTACACTATTCTTAGATACTCTGATGCATTTAGAAATTTTAGCAAACATTGGAATCAGAGGTGCCATGTAGGGAGGAAATGCCTTTGAGACGAAAAATCCTTTCAGCAATCTTTATCGTGCTTTTAACAGCTAGCATATTTCTCTCTATTCCGAATTTGCGCTCCCAAGAAGGTGAGGAACCGCCGCCAGAACAGCCTCAGCAACCACCCGAACAACCACCGGAACAGCCGCCG
>JBBIVD010000036.1:0-8838 GCA_037439925.1 Candidatus Bathyarchaeota archaeon | reverse complement strand
GTTCAAAAAGTTTTAGATATCTCCAAAAAGAAAAAGGGCGTAAGCGTGGAAGTTCACTCATCAATTCCTGTAGCCTCAGGTCTCGGCTCCTCAGCAGCCGTAGCAGCAGCAACCGCTTTTGCCGTAAGCCATGTTCTAGATACTAAAATTTCGCAAGAGGAAACCTTCCGCATCGCCCATGAGGCTGAACGTTTTGTTCACGGCACGCCTTCAGGCATAGACCCAGCGATTTCTACCTACGGCGGAGTTCTCCTATTCCGAAAAGATAAAGGCTTTAGCCCGATAAAAGTTGGAACGGATATGCTTTTGGTAGTCGGCGACACAGGAATTGAGCGTTCAACGGGCGAAATGGTCGCTAAAGTGCGTGAAAGAAAAGAACGCTACGCATCAATAATTAATCCTCTCATAAAAACTGGGGGGAAAATCGCCCTAAGCGCCGTTGAAGCCCTAAAAAATGGAGACCTTGAAACGCTCGGCGAACTCATGAACATTAACCACTCGCTGCTCTCCGCCGTCGGAGTCTCTAACGAAACCCTTGAAAAGCTTGTTTACGCTGCGAGAAAAGCTGGAGCCCTTGGGGCTAAGCTCACTGGGGCGGGCGGAGGAGGATGCATAATAGCGTTGGCTCCTCCAGATGGGTTGAAACGGGTTGCTGAAGCCATTGAATGCGCCGGCGCGAAAGCCTTTATTGCGAGAAAAAGTGGTGAAGGCGTGAGAATTGAAGGTTAAGCCGATAGTTTTGAAGTTGGGCGGCTCAGTTATTACGGTGAAGGAAAAGCCTTTCACTCCGAACAAAGAGGCAATCGCTAGACTTGCAAATGAAATTAAATGGGCAGAGGTTAAATCTCTCATTTTAATTCATGGAGGCGGCTCGTTTGGTCATCCCCTTGCGGAGGAGTATAAAATAAAGGAGGGCTACAAGGACTCGTCCCAAATCGTTGGTTTCTCAAAAACCCGACAAGCTATGGCTTCCCTGAACAAAGTAGTTTTAGACGCCCTAATCCAAGAGGGAGTTCCAGCAGTGGCAATTCAACCATCCGCCTTTGTCGTTACAAATAACAGCCGAATAAGGCGCATCGAAATGGAAACAATTCTGGGACTGTTAAAGTTAGGGGTTATGCCAGTTCTCTACGGCGACGCAGTTCTAGACTCAACATTAGGCTTCACCATACTTTCAGGAGACCAGCTCACGTCAAAAATAGCCTCAGAACTCGGCGCAGAAAAAATAGTCATGGGAGTGGACGTAGACGGACTCTACACAGCGGACCCCAAGGTTTATCCCCGTGCACGTTTAATTCAACGCATCACCATCGAAGAATTGAAGCGTCTCCAACACAAAATTGGAAAAGCTGAGGTCACGGATGTGACTGGCGGAATGCTTGGGAAAGTGCTCGAGTTAATTCCAGCCGTCGCCCAAGGAATAAAGGCGATAATCGTAAATGCCTCCAATCCGAATAACGTTTACAAAGCCCTCAGAGGCGAAGAAGTTACGGGAACAATAATTGAGGCATGTGAAACCGTTGCCAAACCAAATTGAAAAAAGGAAGACAGACCACATACAAATTTGCTTGGAGGAAAACGTTCAAGCTAGGCACGTAACTACGGGACTCGAGGACATATACCTCATACACAGAGCCCTACCCGAAATCGACCGAAGCAAAATTAATCTGTCAACAGTTGTTCTAAATCACAAGTTTTCCGCTCCACTAATTGTAGAAGCAATGACGGGCGGAACACCAAAAGCAACAGAGATAAACATAGCCATAGCCCAAGCCGTAGAGCAGCTCGGCCTGGGTATGGGTGTCGGAAGCCAACGACCAGCCGCCGAAAACACAAAGTTAGAAAGCTCCTTCAAAATAGTCAGAGAAAAAGCTCCGACAGCATTCTTAATAGCCAACATTGGAGGACCCCAAATCGCCAAGAAAAACGGGGTAAACGACGCTGAGAAAGCCGTCAAAATGATAAACGCTAATGCATTGGCTATCCACCTGAACCCGTTGCAAGAAGCCATTCAACCTGAAGGAGAAACCAATTACAAAGGAGTGCTTAACAAGATTAAGGAAATTGCCGAAGCCTTGGACGTCCCAGTCATTGTTAAAGAAACGGGCGCAGGAATATCGGCTGAAGAAGCGAAAAAGCTTGAGAACATGGGTGTAGACGCCGTCGATGTGGCTGGAGCCGGAGGGACAAGCTGGGCAGCCGTTGAATACCATCGAGCGAAAAAGCTTCGAGACGAATACCGCCAGAGGCTCGGCGAAACCTTCTGGGACTGGGGTATCCCCACCGCGGTGAGCATCATCGAGGTGACTCAATCCGTTCACTTAACTGTCATAGCCTCGGGCGGAGTGCGTTCAGGAATAGACATAGCGAAAGCTTTAGCTTTAGGCGCAAATTTGACGGGACTAGCACTACCAATCTTACGTCCCGCAGTGAAAGGCTCAGAGGAGGTTAAAAAACAGCTTCAGCTTATTGTTGAGGAGCTGAAAAACACCATGTTCCTTATAGGCGCAGATTCTGTTCAAAAATTAAAGAAGGCACCATTGGTGATAACTGGGAAAACAGCCGAATGGTTGCGTATTCGAGGGTTCCAACTTGAAGCGTATGCAAAACGAAAACAAGACTAAGATTGAGGCTGGCGGTTAAAATGGACGTAAGCATCGACATCGAAAAATTCCTTGAAGAAAAGGCTGAGGTCATCGACAAAGTCATAGAGAAGTACATCCCAAGAAAATTTGACAGAAAATCCTTGGTTTTTAAGCTTAATCCCCCAAGCTATGAATGCAGCCTAGAAGCTCTAAACAAGGCTGTGGCTGAGCCACTATGGGAATTTTTGGAAAGAGGCGGTAAAAGGTGGAGACCAGCCCTTTTCCTTCTGGTTTGCGAGGCACTAGGCAGAAGCCCCGACGAGTTCCTTGACTTCGCAATAATACCCGAAATCATTCACAACGGAACCTTAATAATCGATGACGTTGAGGATCAATCCGATTTTCGAAGGGGAAAACCATGCACACATCGGCTGTTCGGCACCGACATCGCCATCAACCTAGGAAACGCCATGTATTATCTGCCACTGCTAACCATAATTAAAAATAGAGACATGCTGTCCGCGGAGAAAAGGAGCACAATCTACGAGATTTACGTGCAGGAAATGGTTAACTTAAGCCTAGGGCAAGCAACGGACATAGCGTGGCACAAAGGATTAGCAAAAGCGGACGAAATTTCAGAGGACCAGTATCTTCAAATGTCCCTATATAAGACTGGAACGTTGGCGAGAATGGCGGCGAAGATAGCTGCTGTTTTAGCTGACGCCAGCGACGAAGTGGTTGAGGAAATGGGAAAGTTCGCTGGGGCAGTCGGCGTTGCTTTTCAGATTCAAGACGACATTCTAGACCTAGTTGGAGAGGAATTCGCCGAAAAGAAAGGCGGAATAGGCAAAGACATAACCGAAGGAAAACGAACCCTAATACTAATACACGCCCTAAAAAACGCGAAGCCAACAGACAAAAAAAGGCTACTGGAAATCATTAACATGCACACAACCGACCAGAAGCTAAAAAATGAAGCGATTGGCATAATGAAAAAATACGGCTCAATAGACTACGCCAAAAACTACGCCAAAAACATGGTAAAAGAAACATGGGCGAAAATTGAAAAAATTCTGCCCCCGTCGGAGGCTAAGGAAAAACTGAAGGCATTCGCAAACTACCTCGTAGAAAGAAAAATATAAAATTTACACTCGGAAACACGTGTCGGCCTTGAACAAAAATGAGGAAATCAAGGAATTTATTCGAAAAATTGCGCTCACAAACGCGCTCAATTACAGAGGAAAAGCTCAAATTCAGCCTGTTCTCGGCAGGTTGCTCGCCGACCGTCCGGAGTTCAGGTCAAAAGTAAAGGATGCAGCGTCCATAGTCGCTGAAATCGTCCAAGAGGTGAATAGGCTTTCCTTAAATGAACAAAGACGAATAGCGGAGGAAAAATGGCCTGAGATTTTAGTGAAAGGGAAGGCTGAAGAAGTAAGAAAGCTTCCGCCACTGCCCAATGCCGACAAGTATGAACGTGTTGTCACCCGTTTTTCGCCCAATCCAGACTGCGTCTTGCATTTAGGGTCGGCTAGAGCCATAATTCTCAGTTACGAATATGCCAAGATGTACGGCGGTCTTTTCTATCTCCGCTTCGAAGACACGGACCCCAAACTTAAGAGGCCAAGGCTGGAGTTTTATGAATCCATTAGGGAAGATTTAACTTGGCTGGGATGCAAATGGGACGCTGAATTCATTCAAAGCGACAGAATCCCTATATATTATGAGCACGCTGAAAAACTCCTCAAAAAAGGCAAAGCCTACGTGTGCACATGCAAAAGCGAAGAATTCAGAAAAAAAGTGATGGGCAAAAAGCCTTGCCCCTGCCGAAGCCTTCCACCTGAGGAGCAAAATGTCCGCTGGAAGCACATGCTAGACGGAACTTACGGCGAAGGAGAAGCCGTTGTACGGGTTAAAACCGATTTGAATCATCCTAATCCCGCTGTTCGGGAATGGCCCGCTTTTAGGATAATCGACACAAAGAAGTGCCCCCATCCAAGAGTCGGCAGCAAATACCGAGTCTGGCCCCTTTATAATTTTGCTTGCGGCGTAGACGACCACCTAATGGGCATAACTCATATTATCCGCGGAAAGGAACATTTAACCAACCAAGCTAGGCAGGAGTACATGTATAAACATTTCGGGTGGAAGTATCCCGAAGCCATTCACTACGGCAGGCTCAAAATCACTGGAGCCTCTCTAAGCAAGTCGAAGATTCTGGAGGGAATTAGAAGCGGCTTTTTCAAAAGCTGGGACGACCCTAGGCTTGCTACTTTCGCCGCCTTAAGAAAGCGTGGGATAGCGCCTGAGACGATTCGGCTCTTAATAATTGACGTGGGTCCTAGGCCAGCTGACATTGTGCTAAGCTGGGAAAACCTTTACGCTCATAACCGAAAACTCGTTGACCCAACTGCAAATCGGTACTTCTTCATCCACAATCCGAGGAAGCTCATTGTGAAAAAAGTTCCTGGAACAATTACCTCGCAGATCCCTTTACATCCCGATCACTTGGACAGAGGCTTCCGATACTTCGAAGTCAAGCCTAAAAACGGCGAAGCTCACTTTTGGATTTCAGGCAAAGACGCTGACACACTTGTCGCAGGAAAGAAATTGCGACTCATGGGACTCTTCAACATAGAAATCGAAAAAGTTGCAGAGAGCCAAATTGAAGCTATTTTCCACAGTGAACCCTACGAGGAGGCGAAAAAGCTCGGCATTGCTTTAGTCCATTGGATTCCAGTGGGCATGGGCGTCCCATGCGAGGTTATAATGCCAGATGCCTCCACAGCGGAGGGCGTAGTCGAGGACGCTTGTGGAAATTTGCGTTTAGGCGAAGTTATTCAGTTTGAGCGCTTCGGTTTCGTTCGAATCGATAGCCTCCAGGAGAAAATAATTGCCTACTTTGCCCACCGATAGAGGTTTCGTTATTCACCAATTGTTCGCTCACATAGACAAGGGATAAAATCCGAGTTTCAATTCTTTAACTCGCCAAAAAACATTGAGTTCTCTTCTATTTTAGTTTATTTTGTTTTTAGGAAAATGGCTTCTTTGAGTCCTTTGAAATGTTCGTCTCCCGTCACGACTTTTGTAGATGTAGCTCTAGCGGTTGCTAGGATGATGGAATCAGATATTCCCCAGCCTTTGACTACTTGTTTCATAGCGTGGTTGATTTCTCCCGCCAAAATTGCAATGGTCTTCTCTAAGGGAACCACAAGGGTGGTCGAGGTTATGAAGGCTAAGTCTTCGTCAAAGTAATTCCAACCTTCCCTTAGGTATTTTTCTCTAAGTTCCGCTATTGTTATGGTTGTTGTCGCCGCTTCTTGGTTTTCCACATACGTGCGCGCCTTTTCGCCCATGCTGGTTCCTCGAAAATACTCTATCCACGCATAAGAATCAATTATGTACTTATAGCTCATGGCTTCGGGCCTCATCCTTAGGCGTGAAAGGGGTCATGTCGGGATGTGCACCGAACTTTGACTTCGGGACCTTACGAATCTGCCTGATAATGGTTTGAATAGTTTCGTCAAGGCTGCGAGCACCAAGCTCAGCCTTAAGTTCTTCCAGGGCTTGTAGAGTGCTTTTCTTAACCTCCACGGTGGTTCTGGACATAGTCGTCGCCATAACTATAGTCCATAGTATTTTCTAATAAAGTTTTCGTAATGGAATGGAAAACGAATTAAATTCCTTAACGAACACTCCTCATTTCCGTTAATAACAGGAATTATCTGTTAAGAGAGAAACATTCTTAAGGTTGTGTCGTGGATAAACTCTGAATTCAGATAAGTGAGGCGATGAAGAATGTCTAAGCCATTTTACGTAAGCTTCGAGGTGCCTAAAGAAGTCGCAGATGCAGCCTACGAAGCCCTACGTATAGCCAGCGAAACAGGTCGAGTATGTAAGGGCACAAACGAAACCACGAAGGCAATCGAAAGGGGACGGGCTAAACTAGTCCTCATAGCCGAAGACGTAGACCCGCCTGAAGTGGTTGCCCACCTTCCACTACTCTGCGAAGAACGGAAAATAGCCTACGTGTTTGTGCCAAGCAAGGAAAAACTCGGCTCCTCAGCTGGAATAGACGTATACGCGGCTTCAGCGTGCATAACCGAGCCCGGCGAGGCTTCGTCCCTAGTAAAGGAAATAACCACAAGAGTTGAGAAGCTGAAGAAGGGACGCGAATGAGCGAAAAGCAAGCGACGGCGGAGGAAGGTCCAACCCCCGCCGAGGTCATTCAAGTTATCGCCAGAACAGGCGTTACAGGAGAGATTTCGCAGGTCAGAGTCAGAGTGCTCGAAGGAAGGGATAAGGGACGCGTAATAACTAGGAACGTGAAAGGACCCATACGAACAGGCGACATTCTAATGCTTAGAGAAACGGAACGTGAAGCAAAGAAAATTAGATAGCTGCGGAGGTTTCGCTGGTGCCAAAGCCTCGAACTTGCTCTTTCTGTGGAAATGAGTTTCCACAGGGCACCGGCATAATGTACGTGAGGAACGATGGGACAATTTTGTGGTTTTGTTCAAGCAAGTGTAGAAAGAGTTCCATCGTGATGGGACGGGACGCCCGCAAGCTGCGATGGACAAAATACTACGGAAAGGAAGAGAGAGGGCGAGGATGACTGAGCAGACACTTGTTTTTCTGAAGCCAGAAGCCGTTATGAGAGGCTTAATGGGCGAAATAGTCTCCCGCATCGAGCGTAAAGGACTCACAATAGCCGCCATGAAACTCGTCCAAGTGACTAAAGGGCAAGCTGAAAAAATATATGAGGTGCATAAGGGCAAAAAATTCTATGAATCTCTTATAGAGCATATTACCTCGGGGCCGATCCTAGCCATGGTCATAGAGGGACCAAACGCCGTTTCAATTCTCCGAGGCATGATAGGAAAGACGAATCCCGCTGAAGCGCAGCCAGGAACCATACGCGGAGACTACGCAATAAACCTGCCGAAAAACATTATTCATGCAGCGGACAGTCTCGAAAACGCAAAAAAAGAAATCAAAATCCTATTCAACCCCGAGGAAATTCTCAAATACCAAAAGCCCACAGAAGCACAGTACCTACTCTGACAATACCAGATCAACCATTTTTTCGCCCTACAATATTCCCTAAACCTTTGAAAACAAGCCCAATTTAGGCCTCATTCCGATTACCGGGCTTTTTCCATAGTAAAAAGTATTTATACCCCCTCCCCCTGGTAGAGGGCTTCACGCAAGCAAGAGAGCAATAAAACTAGCAAAGTTCTAGATTTAGAAACGGTTTATATAACATGAAAGGAGTTAAGTAGAAAGAGAAGGGGCTGAGGGGAGAGAGGCAAGTGCCCATACGCCAACCCATAGTATGCGTGCTTGGCCACGTAGATACTGGAAAGACCCTCATGCTAGATCAAATTAGGAAGAGCAGCGTTCAAGCACGTGAAGTAGGAGGCATGACACAGCATATAGGTGCAAGCTTCTTCCCCGCTGAAACCCTCATCGAAATTTGTGGACCATTACTAAAAGATAAGAAAGGAAAATTGCAAATTCCTGGGCTATTAGTCATAGACACGCCTGGTCACGAAGCTTTCGCCAATTTAAGGAAAAGGGGCGGCGCCGCAGCCGACATAGCCATCCTCGTCATTGACATCCTTAAAGGATTCGAAGCCCAAACCTACGAATGCATTGACATCCTTAAGGCGAGGAAAACCCCCTTTCTCGTTGCAGCGAACAAAATTGACAGAATACCAGGCTGGAAACCTAGGCTAGGCGAACCCTTTTCTTCATCTTATCAGAGCCAGGATGCCTACGTTCGTAAAGACCTTGACGAACACTTATACGTGATTATGGGAAGTTTTTCCAGAATTGGTTTTCGAGCCGACCGCTTCGACAAAATATCCGATTTCACCCGAACCGTAGCCATAATTCCAATAAGCGCTAAAACAGGCGAAGGCATACCTGAACTCTTAGCAGTCCTCGTGGGTTTAACCCAGCAATACATGCGAGACCGACTTCAAGTGACCGAAGGACCCGCAAAAGGCGCCGTACTAGAAGTTAAGGAGGAAACGGGACTCGGAATCACCATTAACGCCATAATTTATGATGGAATCCTACAAAAAGATGACATCATCGTTGTTGGAGGAAAGGAGAAGCCGATTTTAACTAAGGTTCGCGCAGTCCTTCTACCTAAACCCCTCGACGAAATTAGAGACCCTAGGGACAAGTTCTCCTCAGTGGATGCGGTTTCAGCTGCGGCTGGAGTGAAAATCGCTGCGCCAAACCTTGA
>JBBIVD010000035.1:0-8878 GCA_037439925.1 Candidatus Bathyarchaeota archaeon | reverse complement strand
TTTTTAAGCCTCTGATATCGTAGCCGGTCATTTCAAGTCCCTTAATGTGGTTGGCGAATTTTTCCGCGCCTTTGCCGATCTTCTCCGCCGCTCTCTTAACGCCTTCCGCTAGTATGTCGCCCAATCCTTCTCTCTTTCCTATTTTCTCCACCATTTTTATTAGGGCTTCAGAGTTGCCGAAGCTTAGGTCTAAGCCTTCTGTGTCTTTTTTGGTGAGGATTCCGTGTTCGTAGCAGTCCATGGCGAAGCCGACGATGTTGCCCGTGGAGAGGGAATCCAAGCCATAATAGTTGCAGAGGTCCATAGCCTTTATAATTGCGCCCAAGTCGTCGACGCCGCAGTTCGGTCCAAGGGACCAAAGGGGCTCATATTCTACTCGTGTAGCCGTTCCCTTGTAGGGTCCTTCTGGGACGACGGCTATGTGTTCGCAGCGCATGGCACATGAGGAGCATCCTACGATTCTTGCGACGAACCGTTCGTTTAGGTACTCTCCACTGACTTTCTCCGCACCTTCGAACGTGGCGTTTGTGAAGTTTCTGGTGGGTAGGGCGCCAAGCGAATTATGGACAAGCACGTTCATCGGAGTCCCTAGGGTTCGGTATTTCGATGTGGCTGGCCCTTTCATTCTTTCGTGGAGCATTTTCACTGCTTTGAGGAATTCTTCTGGCTTGGCGACTTTCACGTCTTTTGTTCCACGCACGGCAATAGCCTTTAGGTTTTTGTATCCCATAACTGTGCCCATGCCTGTTCTTCCAGCGGCTCTTGTCCTATCGTTTATGATGCAGGCGACTCTGGACAGTTTCTCTCCTGCTGGACCGATGGCTGCCACTCGAACGTAGTAGTCGCCTAATTCGTCTCGGATGGTGTCCTCTGTTTCCCCTGGAGACTTTCCCCAAAGGTGTTTGGCGTCCATAAGCTGAACTGTGTCGTCGTCAATCCATACGTACACTGGTTTCTCCGCTTTTCCCTCGAAGATTACGGCGTCATATCCTGCTCTTTTTAGGTCTGCGCCGAAGAAGCCGTGGGACTTAGCTTCGCCGACTCCGTTTGTTAACGGAGACTTGGACACGAAGGCTATTCCGTTTCCCGCTGTGGGCGCCATTGTGCCTGTTAAGGGTCCTGTCACAAGGATTAGGGGGTTTTCGGGGCTTAGAGGCTCGGTTCCCGGCTTAGAATTGTCTAGAAGGAGGCGCATTCCAAGTCCGATGCCGCCTATGTATTTTTTGGCTAATTCTTCTTTTAGTGATTCGTTTTCGGTTTTGCCCGTTGATAAGTCTATACGCAGTATTCGTCCAGCGTAACCGTACAATTCGCCCGCTCTCCCAATAACTCATTATTTCAGTGTGGGAATAAGAGTAAAACATAGGTTAATATTTAAGTCTTTAATCTGGCACTTTACATGGAATAGAATATTTTATTTTTGTCTTGTGTCATTGTCCTTTCGAAGCCTTAAGGTAATCGAGCATTGCTCCGTATCTTGGGCAGTCTCTGAATTTTTCGCTTGTGCAGTATTCCTTTTTGACGGCGTCTTCAGGTTTGTATCTCCCAAGAAGCACTTGTATTTGGGGATGTGCGCAGCAAGCTTCTCCAGTGAACCATATACACTGCAAACTTCCACCCAAGGTTCCGTGTGGTTACAATTCGTTTTTAAGTCTTCCTAAATAACAATTAGAAGGAACCAGCTTATTTGTCGCGAGTGAATTTTCCTTTGTCCGACAATAGAAAGAAGAAGGGGCAGAGTTATAAGTGCGCTGTATTGTTTAATAAAAGCTTGCTAATCCTATATATGCGTGGGGCGAGCGGTTAAAGGCTGCGGGTGATGGTGAAATGAGTGGAGCCATAATTGTTTATGACACGCTTTTCGGTAACACTGAAAAAATAGCTCGGGCCTTAGCCGATGGGATGGAAAAACAGGGAGTCCATGCTAACTGCTTAAAAGTTGACGAAGTCGACTTTAGTAGACTGGGCGAATATGATTTCTTGGCGATAGGCGGACCGACACACGCGTTCGGTCCTTCTAAACCCATGAAAGACTTTCTCCAGAAGCTGGAAAAAGTGAATCTTGCTGGTAAGAGGGCTTTCGCCTTCGACACAAAGGTGAAGTTCAAGTTCGCAGGAAGCGCAGGAAAGAAAGTTGAGAAAAAGTTGAAGAAACTCGGAATGGAAATCGTCAAATCGCATGTTTCAGCCATAGTTAAAGGAAAAGAAGGACCCCTCGAAGAAGAAGCAGAAGAAACATTCAGACAAATAGGAATCGACATAGCAAAATCGTTGCAATAGCTCCACATTAAAAAGAGGGCAAAGGGAGAAGTCTCCAAACCTTAATATTTGAGGCTTAATTTAAATTACATGATGAAAATTGCGTGTTAAGGTTCAGTATTTGGGTTTGATTAGGAGTAAGCTAGGGAAAGGGGGCGAGGAATTCGACCTTAAGGAAGGTGCCTCCCTTTCAGACTTGCTAAACAGCCTAACTGAGGCTTATGGTGAACTGCTCAAAAACGTGCTTGACTTTAAGAAAGAAAGTAAACTTGATCCAACCTTTATTGTTACAGTTAACGGCGTATCCCGCAAACCAGACGCAAAATTAAAGGAAGGCGACACAATAGCCTTAATGACACTCATAAGCGGAGGCTAAACTAAGCCCGATTCAACCACAAAATAACAAAAACTTGTACTTATTGTTCAGCAATAATCTTTCCCCTTTTGCTGAGCAAATAACACCTGTATCACAGACAATATCCTCTCTAGCGGATGGCTTTAGGCATGCAAGTTAAATCTTTAAACGATTATTCTTTCGTTGGGTCGGACTTCAATGCCTTTATCCGTTATCTCGTAAAGATGCGTTGAGCCGCTGTGACTCGTCTCCCTCATCTTCAAAACCTGAATACCGCGAATCAAAGAACCATCCTTAGTTATGTGCCTCAAAACAATAACCCCGTGAGTAAGAAACTGCTCGAACAATGCAGAAGTCGGCTCCGAAGTCTCAGAAATCAAGAGGGCGGTACAACCAATCGACCGCACAATAGCCTGGCTTAAGCCGAGAAGCGCTAGCCTTGCCTCAAAATTACGTTCATACTGCATGGTAATGCTGTTCAATGGGTCGATAACCAAGCGAGAAGCATGCATCTCATTAATCAGCCTACTAACTAAGCCCACGATCCTTAGGCGGTCCATATTCCCAAGCTGAAGCACAACGTGTCCCTCGGCGTCCACCAGAACAGGCGTTAGGTCTACTATGTTAAACATGCCTTTCTCCTTAAGCCCCTTAAGGTCCATGCCGAAATGCGACATGCTCCTAATGATCTCTTCAGGAGGCTGATTCAAAGTGATATAAATTCCAGGCTCCCCATAATCAACTGCCCCACTGTATAGAAATTGGACCCCGAAGGTTGTCTTTCCGCTTCCAGGCGGACCACATAAGAGCACACATGTTCCCCTTATGAAACCGCCGTCTAAAAGCTGATCCAGCCCAGGTATTCCAGTTTTAACTCTGTTTGAAATCATTTGAATCCCTGCGTTGGAGGTTGTGAATGCACATGCATGCATAGTTTAACAGTTAAACAATTTTATAAACCTACCGTTCACACCTCAACTCAGCCAACATAAAATGTCCCCCTTCGATACATCTAGAGTGGAAACAAATCTTTTATCAAAAGCTACGCAAAGGCAAATGTGGAGAGAAGTCAGTTGGAAAACTCTGTCACAGGCGTGAAAGAGCCGTTAACCATTCAACGCTTAAAAGAGCTTTCAAAAATGATTTGCGTCAAATGCAACGCCCAAGCTCCAGAAATATGCTTCAACTGCAGAATCCACGAACTTATAAACCAGCTTCTCAATGAAATAACTTCTTAATAGGCAAAATTCTGTAAAACACCATTCCTCATCGTGCTTTAGGGACGCATGCGCAAACCGTTAAAAGACTTCTAAAGTCACAGAAGAAATAAAGAAATGTCCATTTACCCTAAACATAAAAAGAATGTCCCTAAACAACATAAACAAACGCGAAATGCGGGATAAAGCCTTGAACAAAAGCTTCGATTATAGGAACAAAGCTTTGAAAGGTTCTCTTGAAAAAGAAGAATTAGACGGATATATCATTGCGAACGAAAGCAATATCCTCTACTTCACAGACTTCCAAGGCGAAGCGAGGCTGCTCATGCCTACGAAAGGAGAAAACTGCCTATACGTCTACGAAGTCAACTACGAACGTGCAAAGCAGACAGCGAAAAACTGTTCCGTGGAACTCGTCAAAAGAGGAGAAAAAGCCGACCTAAAAATCGCAGACCACATTAAAAGCCTAAAACTTAAGCGCCTAGGCTTCGACTCCATCAACGCATCCACATTCCTCAGGCTTTCCAAAGCCTTAAAGGGCATCAGGCTAGAAGCTAAAGAGAAATTAACATGGGAGCTTCGAAAGGTTAAGGACGAAGCCGAGCTGAAATGTATACGAAGGGCATGCGAGCTAACCAGTGAGGGCATGAAAACGGCTCTTGAAACAGTTAAGCCCGGTCTGCGAGAATACGAAGTGGCCGCCGAAATCGAGTATGCCATGCGAAGAAAAGGCTCCGACGGAGTTGCCTTCGACACCATAGTAGCTTCTGGCCTTCGCTCAGCCTTTCCCCACGGCGGATGCACACATCGAAGAATTCAAAGAGGCGATTTAGTGATGATTGACATAGGGGCTAAGTATAATCATTATCGGTCGGATTTGACGAGGACGGTAACCGTTGGAAAGCCTTCGCCTAGGCAGATAAGGATTTATGAAGTTGTGAGGGGAGCTCAGAAAAAGGCATGTGAAAGCCTTAGAGCTGATGTCAAGGCTTGCGATGTCGACGCAGCTGCTAGGCAACTAATCGAAAGAGAGGGATACAGCGAATTTTTTGTTCACGGTTTGGGGCACGGCGTTGGACTCGATGTTCATGAGCCGCCTAGTCTGAACCCTGAAAACGATGAACCCCTAAAAGCGGGAAACGTTGTTACAGTGGAGCCTGGAATTTATATAGTCGACTTCGGAGGTGTCCGAATAGAGGACACTCTACTAGTGCATAAAAACGGGGCGGAAAAGCTAACTGAGGCTCCATATAACTTAGAGATTAAATGAAGATTTTGGGTTTTCGTGTGCGCTCCTTCTTAATTTATAAGAACAGACGTATTTAAATTTCGAAGAAGACACGCCAGTTCTCGGAGCTACAGCCTTAGAAGCGCTGGGCTACCAAGTCGATCCCGTAACAAAACAACTGAAGCCAGTGGGGCTCCTAATGATATAAGGAGCCCATTAACTCACATACGAAATGCGCTGACGTAACTTTGCCACTGTTACCCCTCGTTGTACAGATACGGTTATACACAAATATAGCATTCAAAAGGACTTTTTCGCCTTGTGTTGAAATTGTTTTTCGTACAATTGCCTGATTCTTGTTATGGTGTCTGCTTCTCTGGGGCTTTTGTCTTCTCTTATTCGGGTTATTCTTGCGAATCTTAGGGCGAATCCCGACTTGTAATGCGGACTTTTCTGGATTTCGTTGTAGGCTACTTCCACGACGATGCTAGGCTTCACGTAGACAGTGTATTCGCTTTCCGAGATTTTGATTCCCTGCAGCCTCTTGGTCATTTCCGTGAATTCTTCGTCGGTTAAGCCCTTGAAAGTCTTTCCTACCACTAGGAATTCGCCTGTTTTTTCGTCCTTCGCGGCTAAATGATAATTGCTCAGCCAGCCTGTCCTTCTTCCGTATCCCCAGTCCGCTGCAACGATTACTAGGTCCAAATAGTCGGCGGGCTTAATCTTGAACCATTTTTTCCCTCTGACGCCAGGCGTATAATCGCTATTTAAAGCCTTAGCCATGAGTCCCTCGTGTCCAGCTTCCATAGCCCTTTTTAAGAAGGATTCGGCTTCAGAAACGCTGCCTGTGATTATCCTCTCGGCTAATAGTTGGCTTTCGCAGATTTTTGAAAGAAGATTCCACCGTTCCTCGTATGGCGTGTCTATGAGAGATTTTCCATCAAGGTAAACAACGTCGAAAAGGTAAAGCTTCAGCGGGATTTCTTTCACCATCTCGTCTATTTTGTGGATTCGCCTAAACCTTCTCATTAAGTCTTGGAATGGAAGGGGCTTTCCGTCAGCGCCGACAGCCACCACTTCTCCTTCGAGAAGCGCATCTTTCGCCCATATTTTGCTTTTGGCGAGCCCCACTATGTCGGGTAGGCTTTCGGTAACATCGGTTAGGCGTCGGCTGAAAATTCTTATTTCTTTGTCTTTTTTGTGGATTTGTATTCGGGCTCCGTCGAACTTATACTCGAAGGCTGTTCTTCCGCCGTGGCTGGCTAGAACTTCAGCAATGCTGTAGGACATTTCGGCGAGCATGGGCTTAATGGGCTTAAAAAGCTGGACGCCAATACGCCTTAGTCCTTCTTCTCCATTTTTTATTGCGGTTAGGGCTATTTCGCCTAAATCGCCCAGAAGCATGTAGCTTCTCCTCACGAGTTCTAGGTCGACCCCTGCGGCTTCGGCTATTGCCTCCAGCATTACTCCTTCTACTACGCCTATGCGCATTTCTCCGAACATTATTCTCACGAGGTATTCAGCCTCTATTGGACTCGCCTGGCTCAGTAAACTCTCCACAAGGCTTTCTTTCCTTTTCCTCGAGCCTTTGCCTGAAACCTCTGCAATCTTTTCGAAGTATTCGCTTACTCGTGGAATTGTGAGCGGCTTCGAGACGAGCGTGGCTTGCTTGCCTTTATCCATTATTTTCCAGACTGTTCTTCCGCCGATTTCTAAGACCCGTGAGTCCCATTCTGGAAAAACCGTGCCCACGATTAGGCGTACTGCTGGCGCTATTTCTTCCTCCTTCAGCCTGCGCAGAAAAGAGCTGGCAAGTCGAATTTTCTCTTTCCTTTTTGTTGTTTCTTCAAGCTTTTGGCAGAGGTTCGCCAGTTCTAGGAAAGGTGTGCCTTCCATCATTTTGAGGGTTTAACTGCCCCCTTCTTTTTTCTTTACGTCCATTTTCCTAAACCAGTTTGGGCTCGGTTCGAATAGAATTTCTTCATTCTTTGTATTACGGTTTCCACTCGCTTTTTGGAGAAGCCTTTTTCGCGGCATAGGAATTCGTAGAGTTCATTTTCCCGCAGGTTTCCCCATTCGACGCTGTAGTCATCTGAGACTTTCGGTTTTAGAAATATTTTTCGAATTTCCTCGTATTGCGCGGGAAGTTTCAATTTAAGGTTTTCTGGCAGGTTTTCCAGTTTGCCGTGTTCCCGTATGAGCTTTAAGGCTGTTTTGGGTCCCACACCCTTAACTCCTTCGTTGAAGTCTGTTCCAATCAGGATGGCTAAGTCGACGAGCTGTTCACGGGTTATTCCATGATTGGAAAGAAGCTCTTTTAGGCTGATGATTTCGGGTTTAAGCGGACGTGCGGTTCCCTTGCTCGGCAGAAACTCCTTTCCTGAAATTGTGACGTATCTTACTAGGCGTGGGGTTCCGAAAAGAATCGAATCGTAGTCTCGGCTGTTAGAAGCCCATACGTCTCCCTTCATCGCCATGTAGGCTGTTTGAGCTTCACCTTCGCTCAGAGCCTCGAAATATGGTATTCCGAGGAGCTCAAGGAGCTTTTTCGCGTCTTCAATTAGGGGCTTAGTCAGCCTACTCGTCATAACTGCCTTAGACCAAGCGGCAGCGTAGTCTCCCACTTTTAGGGCTTCTTCCCAATCGCTCAATGCTTTCATCCGCGCCTCACGCCTCTTTTCGATTTCCCTATCCTTAAGTTGAGGCGGTTTGCCGTCGAAAACGAAGATTAGTTTGATGCCGTACTCATGGATTAGGCGTGTAGACCTAAACATGAGCCCGACGAGGTGGGACGTTACATTTCCCCTAGAGTCAGTGAGCGGCGTTCCGTCTGGCTTACGAATTAAGGAAAGAAACTGATATAACACGTTGTTAGCGTCTACGGCGAGGCTTTTACCCCTAAGGCTGTCCAAATTAACGATTTTTTTCACAATTATAGGCGTAAGGTTAACTCCCATTCACGAGCCACAATAGAAAGATGCTCAAAGGAGGCAAATAAATCCCTTCTTACGGCACGGTCAGAGGATTGAGGCGAGGAGTAAGGCGGTCATGCCCACCAGCTTCATTAGGATTAGGAGTGACGGACCAGCTACGTCTTTGAAGGAGTCGCCCACAGCGTCTCCCACTATGGCGGACTTCTCTGTTTCCGATCCTTTGCCGCCGAATAATCCGTTTTCGATTATTTTCTTCGCGTTGTCGAAGGCTGCGCCGACATTATTGAAGAAGGGCGCTAACACAGCGGCTGAAGCGGTTAACCCAATTAAAAGGGCGCCTAGGGCTTCGCTGCGGAATAGAACTCCCGCCGTGATGGGCATGGCTACTGCCACAAATCCCGGAAGCATCATTTCCTTTATGGCGTTTTTGGCGGATACGTCGATGCATTTGGCGTAGTCTGGAGTTGCGTCTCCGTTCATCAGCCCTTTATTCTCCCTAAATTGCCTTCTAACTTCGTCGACCATTAGTAGAGCCGTCTTTGCAGTGGACCCGATAGTGAAAGACGAAAGGAAAAAGGGCAGTGCCACGCCTATAAAGAAAGCCGCTAGGTCGAATGGCTGCGTCACGTTTAGTCCTTTGATTCCAGTTATTTGGAAGAATGTGGCGAAGAGGACGAATGCGGTCACGGTGCCGGAAGCCATTCCATAAGCTTTGGTGCATGCCTTCATGGTGTTGCCAACCGCATCAAGCGATCCGAGGGTTTCGCCAGCCTCTGGAATTCTGGACATTTTGGCTATTCCGTTAGCGTTGTCGACTATGGGTCCGAAGGTGTCAGAAGCCATGATGAACCCTATTAAGAGGTCGGTTCCGATGTTCGCCGCCACG
>JBBIVD010000034.1:0-8891 GCA_037439925.1 Candidatus Bathyarchaeota archaeon | reverse complement strand
CAAGATTCTCAGCGAGAAAGGAGCCCTTTAGTCTCACGGAAACTTAAAGAACATGAACTAAAAAGTTATAGCCATATATACGCTTAACAGGTTAATAGGCGAAGGCTGATGCCGAAATCCGCAGAGAAAAAGGCTGAACGCATTCTCATTCTTTGCGTTGACAGAGACGACGACCTAGGCATAAAAGCACAGGTTAAGACCCCGATTCTCGGAAGAGACGAAAACCTAAGTGCAGCCATAAGCCTCGCCCTAAAGGACCCAGAGGAGCCAGACGCAAACGCCATATTTGAGGCAATTAGAATTTACGACCGCTTTAAGGAAACAGCGGAAGCCAGTGAGGAGCATCAGATTGCGACCATTTCAGGTTCGGAACTGGTAGGCGTTGAAGCCGACAAAAAACTAATATCCGAACTCAATTCAGTATTGGAGGCTTTTCCCGCGAGCGGCGTCATCCTCGTGACAGACGGCTACGCAGATGAAGCTGTTCTGCCCCTAGTCGGGTCGAGAGTTCCCGTGAACTCAGTGCGGAGAATAGTGATAAAGCACAGCGAATCCATAGAGGAAACGGCGGCGGTGTTTTTCCGATATTTAAAAACGCTCGTAGAAAATCCTCGCTATTCCAGATACTTCCTCGGCTTACCTGGAATCCTAATAATCCTCTTAGCCGTGCTGTACTTTGTGCCCAATGGGCTACTTTACGCTGGATTGGCATTTCTTTTCATTATAGGCGCAGTGTTTTTTGTGAAAGGATTCCAAATAGACGAAAAAATCATGAAATTCGCTTGGTGGGTCAGAAACTATTCTCCGCCCCCCCTGCCGAAACAGATATTAGGCTTTTCCTTCGCCCTCGGAATGCTATCAATTGGAATCGGCTGCTATCAGGGAGGAGCTTATGTTGCATATAAGGTACCTGAAATTCAGCCTCCTCTAGCAAACATTGGTGAATGGCTTGCACATCTCCCTATAATCATAGGTTGGTTCATTTCTCAATCAGTAACCCTCATCGTCATCGGGGTCTGCGCCATACTTTCAGGTGGGGCGATCCGCTGGTTTTTAGAGCGGGACACGAGGCTTTGGCGTTCAATCGTAGTTATTGTGGTGACTGCATGGTCGCAGCAAATCATTTATCAGGTATCGCAAATTCTCGTTAATCCTGTGCGACATTACCGAGGGCTTATGGCGGCTATTGTAATCGGTGTATTTTTGGCTATCGTCTCTACTTTAACGGCTTTCCTTTTGAGTAGGAAGTACGCCTACTTTTTCGTGGAGAAGGAAGAGACAGTTGAGGAGCAAAAGGAAGATTGAAGTAGCGATCATCGGCGGAACAGGTTTAGAGTCCATTTTAAGGAAAACTGAACACATTCGAGTAGGAACTCCCTACGGTTTTCCTCCCCAAATATCAGTAGGTGAAGTGAACGGAAAAAGCGTCGCCTTTCTGCCTCGTCACGGCGTTAAACATTCCATTCCCCCCCACAAGGTGAACTATAGAGCCAACATTTATTCTCTGCATGAGCTGGGTGTTAAACGGATCATCGCGACCAACGCTGTTGGCGCCATAAATCCCGACTTCAAGCCTGGCGACCTAGTGGTTCCACATGACCTAATCGACTTCACCAAGCTTCGTCACCTAACTTTTTACGACGAAGCCCTAGTTACCCACATAGACTTTTCTCAGCCCTACTGCCCCGAAATACGGGCACTCCTAATTAAGGCAATAGAGAAACAGGGTTCGCGCGAATGGGACCACGCAGTCCTCGTCTGCACAGAAGGCCCTCGCTATGAAACGCCTGCGGAGATCAATATGTTCAGACGGCTAGGTTGCGACATTGTGGGCATGACGGCTATACCTGAGGCTGCGCTTGCACGGGAGCTTGAAATATGCTACGCAAATTTATGTTTTGTTTCAAACATGGCGGCTGGAATGCAAAAGCGATTAACCGCCGAGGAAGTAGTTAAGGTGGCGAAGGAAAAAATGTCGAGCATTCAGCAAGTTTTAAGAGAGACGATTAGGCATCTACCAGAGGAACGTCGCTGCCCCTGTGCGCACGCACTTAAGGACGCGAGGTTCAAAGATTAAAAGTAGCTATGGCAAGGCTCGAAAATGCTGGAAGGCTTAATGTCTATCCTCGGTATTTATAAGATTTATGAGAAGTGGCTTTGGCACCAAGTTAAGGACGGTGAAAAACCGGAGCACATAGCCATTATACTAGATGGGAACCGACGCTGGGCTTCTGAGCGAATGTTAAACCCGTGGATTGGGCATCACTACGGCGCCGAAAAAGTTGAAAAGCTATTAGAATGGTGCATCGACTTAAACGTGAAATCAATTACCATCTATGCCTTCTCAACTGAGAACTTCCAGCGCCCACCCAACGAAGTGGAGGAGATAATGCACATAGCCGAGGAAAAGCTGCGGAAGGTTCTCACAGATGAGCGCATCCACAAGAACGAGGTTCAAGTTAAGGCCATAGGTAGACGTAATCTCCTGCCGGAGAGCCTACAGAAGCTGATTGAGGAAGTGGAGGAACGCACTAAGCAATACAGTAAACATTTCTTGAACATTGCGATAGCCTATGGCGGAAGGGCGGAAATCGTCGACGCCGCCAAGGAAATCGCCGAGAAAGTGGAAAAAGGAGAATTAACCCCGAAAGAGATTAATGAGGCGGTTTTTGAGAAGTATTTGTACACGGCTCACATGCCTAAGCAGGATCCAGACCTTATTATTCGAACTTCTGGTGAGGAGCGGTTGAGCGGCTTTCTTCTTTGGCAGTCTGCTTACAGCGAATTGTGCTTCCTAGACGTGTACTGGCCAGACTTCCGCCATATCGATCTTCTTCGGGCTGTTCGAACTTATCAGAAGCGGAAAAGACGCTTCGGCCAATAGTTTAGTATTTCTCTATTGTTCCGTATATTTTTTCGGCTTTGAGGAGAATTAGGGGGTGAATTTGTTTTGGAACGCGGAGTAAGCCAGTGTTTTGGATTTTGTCTATATATTGTAGTGCTTCTCGGTCTACGTTTTGCTCTAAGGTTAGTTTTCCACTGTTTCTGAGGGAAAACCGTCCGACTTCTCTCTGAATTTCCAGAATGTCCTCTTTGGACAGAAAGACGGATCCGCCGATTTCGATTATGTTTGAATTAGAATCTTCGCTTTGAATTCCATCTTTAATTACTTTTTCTATGGCTTCATTCATGAAATCTCCAACGGTTTTTCCCTGCTCCTTAGCCCTTGCTACGAAACGTTTATATGCGGTTTGGTTTATGCCTCGAATTAACACTGGCTTTTCTAACGTTGCCAAGTTAACCCCTCTTTACACGTGAAGCTGTATATCAAATTAATCATGATATACAATCTAACTTATAAATCTTGCTAATCTTTATATGCATCTTCCGCTAAATCGTTTAGTATGGCTCAAGCCATATGCCTGGGCTGTCGCTTCCTACAATTCAACGAACATTTTCTTAGATGGGAATGCACACGCCGAGGCTGGGAGCATGTCATTGAAAGCCCCAGCACACCCAGCGACTGCTCCTTCTACGCGCGAAGAAAAGAGGGCGAAAAAATCCGAATAGTTATGGTTCACAGGTGACGAGTCCAATTATCTGTATGGTTCAATAATCACTTTGATACATTCTTTAGCTTCGGCGACGAGTCTGAAGCCCTCGCCTGTTTCTGCCAAGCTTAGTCTATGGGTAATCATTTCGTGAACGTTTACTTTATGAGTTCTAATGATTTCCAGCGCCTCCGTTAAGTCCGTTGGACTAGCGCCATATGAGGTCATCATCGTTATCTCGTTCCGCCAAAACTCATTAAGAGGTATAGAAACGTCGCGCCCAGGCTCTGGCACCGCGAAGAACAGGACTGTTCCTCCTTTATCTACTGACTTCAACGCTTGATAAAACGCTGGTAAAGCCCCTGTGCAAACTATAACTTTGTCTGCCAACCTATTTTCGTTAACTTTTCGCAGTGCGGCGGGTACGTCTTCTTTGCCGTTTATTACGTTGTCCGCTCCGAATTTTTGCGCCGCTTCTAGGCGGTAGTCGTTAATGTCGGTTGCTATAACTCGCCTCGCCCCAAGCGCCTTAGCCAACTGCACATGGAGAAGCCCTGAAGTGCCGCTTCCCAGTATGAGCACACTATGCCCCGGCTTTATTTGGGCTAACCTTTGTCCCCGCACAACGCAACCCAAGGGTTCGATGAAAGTTCCGTCTTCGAAGGAAACCTCTTTAGGCAGCGGATAGACACCGAGTTCCACATTTATTTTTGGCACACGTACGTATTCGGCGAAGCCACCAGGGTCGAAATTAGTTTTATGTAATGTCTCACATGCCGTATGATGACCATTTAGGCAGTAGTGACACGCATTGCAGGGAACGTGATGGGAAACGAAGACTCTATCACCTATTTTGTAGCGATCCACGCCCTCTCCGACTTCAACTATTTTTCCCGTCATTTCGTGGCCCAGCACTCTAGGAGCGGTTTTGATACGGTACCATTCAATTACGTCGCTGCCGCAGATGCCGCACGCCATTGCTTTCACCAAAAGCTCGCCTGGGCCAATTCTCGGTTTAGGCATCTCCTCTAACCGTATGTCTCTGTTATTGTAATACATTGCTACACGCATGGCATTCTCTGCCTTCAAGCGGAAAGGATTCCCTCTTAGCTGATTAATTCAGCCTTAGTATGTGACGCTACTTTTCCTTGCCTTCCTTGAGGCTTTTGAATAGGTCGTAGGCTTCCTTAACTGTGGCGCCTTCGTGGACGATAGCTCGTACAGCCCTAACCATTGCCACAGGATAGTCGGATTGCCAAACATTTCGTCCCATATCCACGCCTACAGCGCCCTTCTGAACGGCATCGTAAGTCATCTGAAGGGCGTCAAGCTCTGTCTCTAGTTTAGGTCCGCCTGCAATAACTAATGGAACAGGGCAGCCGTTCACGACTTTTTCGAATCCCTCGCAATAGTATGTCTTCACAAAATGTGCTCCCAGTTCGGCGGCTATGCGGCAACATAAGGCGAGGTAGCGGGCGTCCCTTTTTTCCAACTCTTTACCAACGGCGGTAACCGCCAGAACGGGAATGCCATATTCCTCTCCTTCGCTGACAAGCCTTGAAAGATTTAGGAGAGTCTGATGCTCATACTCAGTGCCCACGAAAATTGAGAGGGCTACTGCGGCTGCATTAAGGCGGATGGCCTCTTTAATGGGAGTGGTAATTCCCTCGTTAGCCAAGGATTTCCCGACGATACTCGTTCCCCCGGAAACTCTGAGAACAATTGGTACATCATTGCTTGCGTCTACTGAAGTGCGCAGTATTCCCCTTGTGAGCATAATGGCGTCGACATAGGGGAGAAGAGGCTCAATGGTTTTGCGCGGGTTCTCCAGTCGGCTGATTGGACCCAGGAAATATCCATGATCAACAGGCATCATCACAGTTCGTCCAGTTTTAGGCTTAATTATCCGCGCCAAACGGTTCTTCATTCCCCAATCCATTCCAATATCGCCTCGCCTAAACATTTGTCAGCTTTACTCTTTTAATTTCTTCTGTTTAAAAGTGTGCATCATGCGTCGATCTCTGCTGCTATATGGGAAAGTCTTAATTTATGTGATTGTTTCCAGTGACACTCAAAAACTTTTAAGAGATAAACGGTTCAACATGGTATCGGTGTCACGTTTGGCGGACGTTTGCCTCATCTTTGAGGTTCATCAGCCTTTGAGGTTGAATTATAATTTTCATACGGCATTATTGGCTCGTCGAGAAGTTACGAAAGAAAATCTTTTCGACATTTACTTGGATCATGGACTGAATAAGCATGTTTTTGATAGGGCTGCCAGAAAATGCTATTTTCCAGCTAACAACTTAATTTTGGAGGGAATCGACAAGAATAAAAGAGGGTATAAACAGTTTAAGGTAACTTACAGCTTATCAGGTGTTTTCGTTGAGCAGTGTGAACGGTGGAACCCCGATCTCCTTGAATCCTTTAAGCAGCTTGCCGAATCAGGCTGCGTCGAGTTCCTTGAACAAACTTATTACCATTCTTTAGCCAGCTTATTTGGAACAGATCGATCGGAGTTCGTTGAGCAAGTTAAAATGCATCGCCAGCTCATGAAGGACCTTTTCGATTACGAGCCGAAAGTCATCGAAAACACCGAATGCCTATATAATAATGCCATAGCCAAGACAGCTGAAGGACTAGGTTATGAGGCCATATGCTCAGAAGGCACAGAGAGAATCCTAGAGTGGAGAAGCCCAAATTACGTATATAAGGCTAAGGACTTAAATATCCGGCTTCTGCTCCGCAACTACCGCATTTCTGACGACATAGGCTTCCGATTCAACGCAAGATGGTGGGAAGAATGGCCTCTAACCGCGGATAAGTATGCCAGCTGGTTAGCAGCTTCTCCAGGGCAAGTGATCAACATTTTCATTGATTATGAAACCCTCGGCGAACACTACCCGCCAGACAGCGGAATCCACGAGTTCTTAAAGTGGCTGCCATCGGAAGTAATTAAATGGGATAATCTTTTTTGGCGGACTCCTTCCGAGGTTATACGTAGACACGATCCCGTAGGGGAACTAGACGTACACGAATATAACACCATTTCTTGGGCTGACATCGAAAGGGATACAAGCGCTTGGATAGGGAACCCCATGCAAATGACTGCCTACAACATTATGAAAGGACTGGAGCCCTTAGTGAAAGAAGTGCAAGACGAGAATTTAACCAGACTTTGGAGATATCTCCAAATGAGCGACCACTTCTATTATATGAGTACAAAGGGGGCGGGGCCAGGGGACGTGCACGCCTATTTTAGTCCCTACTGGGGCGGCCCCGTGGAAGCCTTTGCAGTTTATTTAGGGGTTCTCTCCGACATCGAAGCTAGGCTTGTCCAAGAACTTAAGAAGCCTCACCTCGCTGCGAGAAGGATGCTAATGCCAGTTCCCGCTGAGAAAAGCTTTATTTTCTATTATGGTTTTGCGCGGCCTTCGGGGCGAACCGCCTCCAGCTTAGGCGAATTCTATTCGACGCTTAAGATTATCGGCTCCGAGTCTATTCGATTCCATATAGAGCGGGGAGATTTTGAACGGTGGATTCGCCAGGTTATCGGAGACGACAAGCTGGCGGATGAGCTGGCGAAAATATCCAGTGAAAAAATAACAGCTAAAGTCCTCGTTGAAAAAGTGTTAAACGCAGTTAAAAAAAGAATTAAGGAACTGGAAAATATTGCGTCAAAAGCATTTGAATGTTAATTTTTGTCGGGAAAGGCTTACATGGTTTACAAATGATTGTGTACGCTCAGGGAAGCCGTGACCTGGGCTTTGATGGGCGGTACTTAAAATTCAGGGCATCTCTCAAAGGTGTTTTTGGATGTTACTGGAGTTGATCTTGAGCATTGGAAAAATTTTGTTAGTTGGAGGTATGGTTGACTGAGCGAAAGGCTTATATTGTTTAACTGTTAAACATTATCTTAAAAGCATATCAAACAAAAAGGTCAGGCTGAAAATGAAAATGAAGTTCTACTAAGATCGAGGGACACGATGAGATGAAGACTGAATATCTCTCAATCGCCAAGAAGGGGTTGGACGTCGTGAATTTCGCTAGAGGTCTTCAGGCCACTGATCATGTAATCTTCTTCCATAACGATTTGAAGGACTGCCGCCAACTATTGTTCACCTTCTTAAAGGCGGGCATGGACAAGGGAGAAGCCGCAATTTACGTTACTGAACAGGAGATGCCGAAGCAAAATCAAAAGGCGACCGATGAGTTTAGCGTGAATGTCAAAAGGTATGAAATGGTCAGTGCGTTAAAAGTCATCAATTACGACGAATGGTACCTAACCAATGGAAAGGTTGACATAACTAACATCATGAATCTATGGCGGAAGGCCGTAAACGAGGCTAAAGAAAGAGGCTTTAAGGGTGTGCGCGTGTGCAGCGAGATGTCATGGGCTTTCAGGCGCAACCTATTGAATGATATCGTAGAATATGAAAAAGCTTGCGATAAAAAGCTGGAGATTCCGATAACAACCACATGCGCATACGATCTGAACATGTTAAACTCGCTCGGCGAAAAACCTTTCCTCGATCTCCTTAAAGCTCACAGCCACATCATCTTCGATGAGCCAGACCTCGGATTTAGCATCATCGTTGAAGCCATTGATGATATTTTAGAGAAAGTTTTAGGAGAACTCTCTAAAATTGTGCTTCTTTCCAGCCTTAGGAATCTTTTTGGATTGGAAAAAGAGGAAATTCCCAAGAGATTTATGGATTTTCGTGTGGCATTGGAGAAAACTTTTGGCGCCACGACGGCGGGGCTCCTAGAAAACATGATTTTTAGAGAACTATATTTGAGACTCAAAAAGCGGAGCATATACACTGCATTGGAGGTTGAGGAATGAAGGAAATGGTGCTTAACTTAGCTAAGACAAGCGAATTGGACGACGCTTCAGTTAAAGCTATGGAAGAGGTGTTAGAGGAAGTGTTCTGTAGTCCCGGAAAAGATCTGGTGCTTTCACTTCTGAAGGAGAACTATGATCTTGAAAAGAAAGACATACTGAAGAGGCCGGATGTTTTCCAGAAGATGCTGAAGGATTTCTTTGGCAACAGTGGAACAATAATAGAAAACATGATCATGCGGAAATTGAATGAGAAAAGATGAGTTGAGAAAATGTTAGAAATGGTTCAACGCGTTAAGTCGGGCGTCGATGGCTTAGACGATCTAGTTGAAGGCGGCTTCATCAAAGGAGACATCATCCTCCTAGCTGGCGGAACAGGAAGCGGCAAAACCATATTCGCCACCCAGTTCATCTACAATGGCGCTGTAAAATATGATGAAAGGGGCGTGTATGCAACTTTCGAGGAAGACTCGAAGACTCTTAAAAGGAACATGCTC